>NZ_QHJN01000102.1:0-29814 GCF_003947565.1 Actinomadura sp. WAC 06369
GGCCGACGCCGGCGACGCGTGGGAGGACGTCCGGGCGCTGATCGCCCGGTCGATGACGGGGGACCCGGCGGTGACCCTCCGGGAGCAGTTCGCGCTGACGGGCGATCCGCTGCCGGGCCGCCGGATCGTCCGGACGGCCACGCACACGGCGGGGGCGGTCGCCTGGCGGCGGCTCCCCGCGGCGGACCGGGCGCGGCTGCGGGCGCACGCCCGCGCGATCACGGTGCAGGCGTCCCCGATGGTGCCCCGCAACGCCGCCGTCCTGCTCGACCTGCTCGGCGCCGGGACGCTGGAGATCCTGCGGGGGGCCGGGGAGATCACGGCGGCGGGGGGCCGGTTCCGCGTCGGGCACGCGGGCGGCGTCCGCGCCGCGGACGCGGTGGTCAACGCCGTGAACCCGCCCGCGCACGCGGTGCCGGGGGCCGCGGCGCCGCTCGTGTCGTCCCTGCTGGGGCAGGGGGCGGCCCGGCACCCGGACGGCGGTCTCACCGTCGATCCGGGCACCGGGCGGCTCGTCGTCGGCGGCCGCCCCGACCCGCGCGTGCTGGTCGCGGGCGACCTGGCGGGCGACGGCCCGTTCCTGACGACCTCGATACCGGGCCTGGCCGCGCTGGCGGCGCGGGCCGCGGCGGCGCTCGTCAGCCCCCGTTGAGGGCGTCGGCGGCCTCGGCGCTGCTGTCGCGCAGGAACCGCTTGCAGCGCTCGGCCTCGTCGTCCTCGCCGATGGCGGCGGCGGCGCGGCCGAGCGCGTGCAGGGCGCGCAGGAACCCGCGGTTCGGTTCGTGCTCCCACGGGATCGGCCCCTGGCCCTTCCAGCCCGCGCGGCGGAGCTGGTCGAGGCCCCGGTGGTAGCCGGTGCGGGCGAACGCGTACGAGTCGATCACGCTGCCCTTGGCGAAGGCGCGGTCGGCCAGTTCGGCCCAGGCGCCCGGGTGGTCCGGGTGGCGCGCGGCGACCTCGAACGGATCGACGCCGTTCTCCAGGGCCGTGCGGGCCTCGGTGTTGTCCGGAAGTTCGGTCGGAGGCGGGCCGCCGAGCAGGTTCTGGGTCATGCGGCTCATCGTAAATGGCCACTACCTGTGCGTATCAACCCGGGCGCCCGGGGAGCGGGAGTACGTACCGGGCGAGCCCGTCGCGGTATGCCGGGACCGCGTCCGGCCACACGCCGTGCAGCGCCAGCACCGCCTCCCGGTTGCCCGGGAGGACGTCCGCGCCGAACGCGCGGACGCCGCGCCGCCCCGCGAGCTGCGCCAGGTACCGGACCAGGACGGTCGCGACGCCGCGCCGCTGCCACGGGTCGCCCACGAGGACGGCGAGGTCGGCGAGGCCGGGGCGGTCCGCGTCCCGGCAGTACTCGGCGATGCCGATCATCTCGCCGTCCCGGAGGGCGACGAGCGCGTCCCGGTCCCAGTGGTCGAGACCGTTCATGATCGCGACGTAGTGGTCGGGGATGCGGGGCGTGCCGGAGAAGAACCGCGCGTAGAGGCTCCGGGTGGAGAGGCGGTCCGACAAGCCGCGCAGCCGCGCGCCGTCGGCCGTCCCGTACGGACGCACGCGGACGTCGTCCAGGGGGCCGGTGCGCGCCGCGCCGCGCACAGCGAGTTGCGTCATGAAACCTATTGGAGCGCACGCGGGTTTCATGACGCAACCCTCTGGGGGTGCCGATCCGCCGGACGAACGGCCGGCCGCGGCCGTCAGGCGCGGCGGGCGGGGGCCGCGCCGAACTCCTCGGCGAGGAAGTCCTCCCAGGTCCGGGCGCCGAAGTCGGCGCCGTCCAGGGACAGGTTGTCCTCCGCCTTGTACGCGCGGCCGACCTTGCCCGGCACCCGGATCGGCAGCATCAGCCGCCGCTTGCCGCTCGCCCGCAGGTAGTCGCGCTCGAGCCGCGCCATCTCGTACACCTTCGGGCCCGCGAGGTCGGGGACCATGCCCGCGGGCTCCCCGAGCGCCAGCTCGACGAGGCGTTCGGCGACGTCCCGCACGTCCACCGGCTGCCACCGCATGTCGCGCGGCGCGGGCATCACCGGCGACTTCGCCATGCCCCGGACGGCGTTGAGCGCGAAGCCGTGGAACTGCGCCGCGCGCAGCGTCGTCCACGGGACCCCCGACTCGGCGACGATCCGCTCGGCGGCGTACTTCTGCCGGAAGTACCCCAGCGGCACCGCGTCCGCGCCGATCACCGAGATGTACACGAGGTGCCGCACCCCGGCGGCCTTCGCGGCCCGCACCAGGTTCCGCGCCGCGTCGTCGTCGCCCTTGCGGCCGCCCGCCAGGTGGACGACGGTCTCCACGCCCGCGACCGCGCGGTCGACGCCCTCGTCGCGGACCAGGTCGCCGGTGACGAACTCGACGCCGTCCCGCGGTTCCCGCGCGCTGCGGCTCAGCACCCGCACCGGCCGTCCGGCGTCGCGCAGCAGCGGCACGACCCGGCGGCCCAGGGCGCCCGTGCCTCCGGTGACCAGGATGGGTGACGTCATGGCTCCTCCTCCAGTGTGGATTCGCCCGAACGACGGGAGCCCGCCGGGGAATGTGACATCCCGGCGGAAAAAATTTCGGCGGGGCCGCCGGTTCCCCGGCGGCCCCGCCCGAGCGGGCGCCTAGCGCCTCTCCTTCGTTCGCCCGGCGAGCCCTTCGGCGACGCCGATCAGCAGCACGGACGCGATCACCGCGACGACGAACCCGAGCACGTTGAGCTCCCAGATGCTCCCGGTGCCCAGCATGTTGGCGATGGTGCCCCCGATCACGGACCCCACCAGCCCCAGCAGGAGCGTCGCGATGATCCCCATCCGCTGCTTCCCGGGCTTGATCAACCGCGCCAGCGCCCCGATGATCAGTCCCGCGATGATGAAGCCGATCATGGACGGTCGTCCCCTTCCTGCCGCTGCGCGTAGAGCGACGTTCGATCGGCGGTCTGCCCCGACAAACAGCAACAAAACCGACAATGATCGGCGTCACACGCCGTCACGACCGGCGCGGGGAGGTCAGCCGCCGCGCGGGGCGTACATGATCAGGGCCATCCCGGCGAGGCATACGAGCGCCCCGGCGACGTCGAACCGGTCAGGGCGGTAGCCGTCCGCGACGACGCCCCACACGATCGACCCCGCGACGAAGACGCCTCCGTACGCGGCCAGCACCCGCCCGAAGTGCGCGTCCGGCTGCAGCGTCGCGACGAACCCGTACGCCCCCAGCGCGATCACCCCGGCGCCGATCCAGATCCAGCCCCGGTGCTCCCGCACGCCCTGCCACACCAGCCACGCCCCGCCGATCTCCAGCAGTGCGGCGAGGACGAACAGCGCGACGGAACGGGCGATCAGCACGGCGAGGGCTCCAGGAGCGTCGGGCGGCGGGAACGCTCCAGCCTACGGACCGGCCCTCAGGCCCCCGCGAGGGACTTCGTCATGAAGACGCTGTTCGGATCGGGACGGTAGTTCCCGAATGGCTCGCAGTAGTCGAACCCGAACTTCTCGTAAAGCTTTCTCGCGGGCTCGAAGAACGGAGCCGAACCGGTCTCGAGACTCACCCGGAGGAATCCCATCCGCGCCGCCTCGCCGATGATGTGCGTCAGTAGCAACGACGCGACTCCGCTCCGTTTCCGGGCGGGCGCCGTTCGCATCGACTTCAGTTCCGCGTGCTCGCCGTCCAGCCGCGACAGCGCGCCGCACCCCACGATGACCTGGGCGTCCAGCACGGACCAGAAAGTGACGCCCGGGCGGCGCAGAGCGTCGATATCGAGGGCGTGCTTGCTCTCCGGCGGCGTGATCGACCGCATTTCCCGGACGTGCCCCTCCAGGAACTCGGCGATCTCCGGTCCGGTGAGATCGTCCACGACGATGTGCATCTCGCTCCCCCAAAGTGACCAGCCGGGCATCACGGTACCGGGGGGACCCGAGGGACCCGTGCGGAAAGCGGGCATTTCTGGTTGGATCCCGAGTCATGCGGGGAAGATCGTGATGGAGCGCCGGGACGGCCCGGGCCGCGCGCCGGGACGGCACCGCTCGCCGGAGAAGCCGCCCCCGGCCGGACGCGGGCGCCTGCTGACCGCCGCCGTCGTCGCGGTCGTCCTGGCCGGCGGCTCCCTCGTCGGCTGGGCGCTGCTCAACGAGTCCCCGCCCGAGCCGCGCGCCTCCGGGTGCGCGCCCGACTGCGCCGTCGCCGCGCCCCCGGAGCCGTCCGATCCCTCCCGGCGCCCGAGCGCCCCGGGCGAACCGGTCGCCTCGGACGCCGCGCCGTCCCCCACGCCCTCTACGTCGCCCACCCGGACGCCGACCGCGCGGCCCTCCGCGACCCCGGGCGGCGACGACCGCGGGCGCGGCCGGGACGGCCGCGGCGACCGGGACGACGGCCGCCGGGGCTCCCGCCATGGCCTGCGCGCCGACTACAGCACCCGGGGCGACTGGCGGACGAACTTCATCGGCGCCGTCACCGTCACCAACCTCGGCGGACGTCCCGTGGACGCGGGCGACCTGGTGTTCGGCTACGGCCGCGGCGTGCGGATCACGTCCGCGTGGGGCGCGCCGAGCGAGTGGTCCGGCGGGAGCGTCGTCGCGCGCCTGGGCGTCCTCCCGCCCGGCGGCCGCGCCACGGTGACGTTCCAGGCCGCGGGCGACGCGTCCTCCCCCGACCACTGCACCCTGGCGGGCCGCCGCTGCTGACGTCCCGCCCGCCCGGCCTCGCGGCGGCGCCCTGACCCGGCGGTCACTCCGGGTCGGCGAGCCGGGCGAGGGCCCGCAGGCCGTCGAGCACCTCCGCCGCCGTGGGGGCGTTCTCGGGATCGCCGAGCACCTGGATCATCACGCCGGACATCAGCGCCGTCTGCAGCATCCCGAGGGTCCGGGCGGCGCCGTCGGACACCTCCTCCTCGGGGACGCTCTGCAGGATCGCGGCCATGCCGCGCCGGCCCTCGCCGAGGCCGTCCGCCAGGCGGGTCCGCAGCGCGGGCTGGCGCTGCGCCTGGAGGAACAGCTCGACGCTCGCCAGCCACAGGTCGGGGTGGGCGGTGAACTGCTCGATGAGCCCCTCCCACATGCGCGCGAAGCCGTGCGCCGCGTCGTCCCCGGGCTCGGGGGCCAGCGCGCGGCCGAGGCTGTCGCCCCACTCGTCCAGGATCGCGAAGAGCGCCTGGGTCAGCAGCGCCTCGCGGGAGCCGTAGTGGTAGCCGATCGCCGCCGTGCTGACGCCGGCGGCGGTGGCGATGTCGCGGACGCTGGTCCGGTCGTAGCCCTTCTCGCGCAGGCACCGCATCGCGCCCGCCAGCAGGTCCTCGCGGTTTCCCATGGCGCGGGAGCCTAGCACCGGTTTGCTCGATCGTTTCGCGCACCCGTTTCGCGCGATCGTTTTGCGCAGACGTCTTGCGCGATCGTCTTGCGCGATCGTGCAAAAGTCGTCTACGGTCCTCGCATCGGCTCGATCGACAGGAGACGGACGGATGAAACGACTCTCGGCGGCGGCGCTCGGCGCCGCGCTCATCGCAACGCCGGCGCTGCTCGCGCCGGGCGCGACCGCCCGCGCGGACACCGACCGGTCGGTCGTGGTGACCTCCCAGGGCGCCGTGCGCGGCACCGTCGGGGAGAAGGCGCGGTCGTTCCAGGGCATCCCCTACGCCACCGCCGAGCGCTTCGCCGCACCGCGCCCCGCCGCCGGCTGGACGGGCGTCCGGGACGCCACCGAGCCCGGCGCGCCGTGCGCGCAGCCGACCGGCTACCCGATCGGCGAGTACAGCACCGCCGAGGACTGCCTGAGCGTCAACGTGACGACGCCGTCCGCCGCGAAGGGGAAACTCCCGGTCATCGTGTGGGTGCACGGCGGGAGCCTGATGTACGGCATGGGCGACCTGTACGGCGCCGAGCGGCTCGCGGCGGGCGGCGCCGTGGTGGTGTCGATGAACTACCGGCTGGGCGCCGCGGCCTTCCTCACCCACCCGTCGATCCCCGAGTCGGGCGGGCTCGCGCTAGACGACCAGCGCGCCGCGCTGCGCTGGGTGCGCGGGAACATCGCGGCGTTCGGCGGCGACCCCCGCAACGTGACGCTGATGGGGCAGTCCGGGGGCGGCTTCGCGGTCTGCGGCCACCTCGCGTCCCCGGCGTCCGCGGGGCTGTTCCACAAGGCGATCGTGCAGAGCGCGCCCTGCGGCGTCCCGGGCAACGCGTCCCGGACGCGGGCGGAGGCCCTCGCCGAGAGCGAGCCGGTGGTCGAGAAGCTGATGGAGGAGTGCCCGGACGGCGTCGGCGCGGCGCGCTGCCTGCGCGAGACGCCCATGGAGTCGCTGCTGAAGGCGTACGGGGAGGGGGAGCCGCGTCCCGTCAGCGGCACGCCGCAGCTCCCGCTGCCGGTGGACGAGGCGTTCCGGACGGGCCGGTTCAACCGGGTGCCGGTGCTGATCGGCGTCAACAGCGACGAGGAGAACGGGCGGGTGCTCGGCGAGGAGCTCGCCACCGGTGAGCCGATGGCGGACGACGCGTACGAGAAGGCGATCCGGGACGGCTACGGGCGCCGGGCCGCCGCCGTCCTGCGCCGCTACCCGCTGGGCGCCGGGCGGTCGCTGGCGCGGGTGAAGACCGACGAGGTCTGGGCGGCGCCGACCCTCGACACCGCCCGGACGCTGGCGCGGCGGACGCCCGTCCGGATGTACGAGTTCGCCGAGCAGGACACGCCCTGGTACGCGGGCTACCCGGCGCCGAGCTTCCCGGCCGCCGCGCAGCACATGGCCGAACTGGCCTACATCTTCGACCTGGACCTGTTCGAGGACCTCACCGCGGAGCAGGCCGCGCTCGGCGACCGGCTGATCGGCGCGTGGACGCGCTTCGCCGCGACCGGCGACCCGAACGGCGGCGGCGAGGCGGCGTGGCCGCGGCTGCGCGACGACCGGGGCCGGGCGGGCCGGTACGTCCAGTCGCTGACGTCCGGCGCCTGGGAGCGGGCGGACTTCGAGCGCGACCACGAGTACCGCTTCTGGAGTCGCGGCTGACCGCGCCTCGAAAACTTGCCGATCCGGAATGATTGCCGGATCGGCAAGTTTCGTCTAGGGTCCCCCGCATGGCTGTGGACGGCGGAGGGCCCCGCGAGGCGGGTCTGCGGGAGCGCAAGAAGCGGGAGACGCGGGACGCGCTGAGCGCGGCGGCGATCGGGCTGATCGTCGAGCGCGGGTGGAGCGCGGTGACGATCGAGGACATCGCGGCGGCGGCGAACGTGTCCGTCCGCACGTTCCGCAACTACTTCTCGGGCAAGGCCGAGGCGGTCGCCGCCCGGCACGTCGACCGCATGCGCCGCATAGCGGACGGCCTGCGCGCGCGCCCGGCAGACGAACCCCTGTGGGACGCCATAAGCGCAGCCGTCCAAGAACAGTTCGCCCCCACCGCAGACGCCCCGGATGTCCCGGGCGCCCCAGGCGCCCCGGGCGGTGCGGGCGTGCCGGACGGTGCGGGCGGTGCGGGCGTCCCGGGCGGCGTCGGCGGCGCGGGCGTGCCGGGTGGTGCGGGCGTGCCGGGCGGCCCGGACGCCCCGGATGTTCCGGGCGGTGTCCCCAGCGCAGACGTCCCGCACGGCCCGGGCGGCGCGGACGGGCCCTACGGCGCGGGTGTGCGGCGGCGGGTGGACGGGGTTCGGTTGATGCTCACCGAACCGGCGCTGGCGGGGGAGTTGGCGAAGGCGCACGCGGCGGTCGAGGCGGAGCTGGCCGCCGCCATCGCCGCGCGCACGGGCACCGATCCCGGCCGCGACCTCTACCCGGGGCTCGCGGCGGCGGTGCTCGGCGCCGCGGTCGGCGCGGCCGTCGCGCACTCCCTGCGCGGCGAGCGGCCGGCCCCGCCCGGCCCGGTCCTGCGGGACGCCCTCGAACGGCTCGCGGCCGGCCTGCCCACCCCCTGACGGAAGGGACCCACATGGACACGGACACAAGAACGGACGCCGACGTCGTCATCGTCGGAGCCGGGCCCAACGGCCTCATGCTGGCCTGCGAGCTGGGGCTCGCCGGGCTCCGGCCGGTCGTCCTCGAACGGGCGCCCGGACCGGACGGCGAGCCGAAGGCGAACGGCCTCGTCGGGCAGGTCGTGCGGATGGTCGACCGGCGCGGCCTCTACGAGCGGCTCGCCGGGAAGGCGCGGCCGGAGCCCGCGCCGTTCTACATGTTCGCCACGCTGCCGCTGAACCTCGGCGTCCTGGACGAGAGCCCCGTTCACACGCTGCCGGTGCCGCAGCCGCGCCTCGTCCGGGTCCTGGCCGAGCGGGCGGCCGAGCTGGGCGCGGACGTCCGGTACGGGCACCGGCTCGCGGGGCTGGAGCAGGGCGGCGGCGCCGTGGTCGCCGACGTGGCGGGCCCGGACGGGGCGTACCGGCTCGCCGCCCGGTACCTGGTGGGCGCGGACGGCGGGCACAGCACCACCCGCAAGCTGTGCGGCATCGGCTTCCCCGGGATCAGCCAGGACCGCATCACCCGCAGGTGGGGCGAGGTCACCGTGCCGGACGCGTGGATCGACGCGGCGACGGGCGGGCTCGACGTCCCCGGCCACGGGCTCGTCCGGCCGTTCCTCGGGGAGCGCACCGAGCACGGCGGGTTCTCGTTCGCGCCGCTCCCGGGACGGCCGCCGACGGTCGCCACGATGGAGTGGGACCGGCCGGGCGACGGGCCGATGACGCTGGACGAGCTGCGCGGCAGCGTCCGCCGGGTGCTCGGCGCGGACGTGCCGATCGGCCCGCCGGACGGCGCGGGGCCGCACGCGCTGCGGCGGATCACGGGCGGCAGCAACCGGCGGGCGGAGCGGTTCCGGGACGGGCGGGTGTTCCTGCTCGGCGACGCGGCCCACGTGGACCCGGCCGGCGGGCAGGGCCTCAACCTCGGCATGCAGGACGCGCTCAACCTGGGGTGGAAGCTCGCGGCGGACGTCCGCGGCGACGCGCCCGCGGGCCTGCTCGACACCTACGACGCGGAGCGGCGGCCCGCCGCGCGGCGCGTCGACCTGTACGCGCGGGCCACCGGGGCGCTGCTGGCGCCGGGCGGCGACGTCACGGGCCTGCGCGAGCTGTTCGGGGAGCTGCTCGCCGACCCGGGCGCGGTCCGGCGGGTGGCCGACCTGATCGCGGGGACGGACGTCCGGTACGACATGGGCCTGCGCGACCCGCACCCGCTCGCCGGGTTCTGCGCCCCCGACATGGACCTCGGCGGGACCCGGCTCGCCGAGCTGGCCCGCAGCGGGCGCCCGCTGCTCATCGACCGCACCGAGGACGGCGCCCCGTCCCGGACGCTGGCGGGGCTGCGCGACCGGGTGGACGCCGTCCGCGCCGAGCCGGGCGCGGACGCGGGCGGCGCCGCGGCGGTCCTGGTCCGTCCCGACTCCTACGTCGCGTGGGCGTCGTCGTCCCCGTGCCCGGACGCGGCGGAACTGGACGAGCTCGCCGCGGCCGCCCGCCGCTGGTTCGGCCCCCGCTAAGGACGGCCGCCGCCACGATTCGGCCAGGTTTTCGGTCCATGTCAAAGGAGCCGAATCTGCGGTCAAAGGGCCTGAGCGGTTTCGATACTGGGTGGTATTTATGCCCCGCTTCACGACCTTGATCGCTATTTGAGATTTTGCGCCTGTCGTGCGGCGACTTGTGGGTAAGGTGCAGTCTCCTGCAACTCTCATTCGTGGGGGAATGGGCCTTGCGCATCGATGACTGCCTTGCGCGCATGATGGCGATTCCCGGGGCGCAGCGGGTGACTCTGGTGGACTGCGCGAGCGGGCTGGCCGTGGCCTCGGCCGGCCGGGACGACGGCGTCGACCAGCACGAGGACGCCGCCGGGGCGACCGACGCGGTCCGTTCGGTGCTCGGCTCCGCGGCGCTCAGCGCCACCCCGGACGGCGACGACGTCGAGGAGATCATCGTGTGCGGGGCCGCCGGATATCACCTCCTGGTCCTCACCGGCCCCGATCTGGACGGGCACCTGTTCGTCCATTTGGTGGTCGACCGCGAAAAGGGGAATCTGGCCCTGGCGCGTCTCCGGATGCAGGGGCTCGTGCGGGAAATGGCGGTCCGGTGACGGCGCCGCACGGGGCGGGCGAGGTGCTGCGCGTCCTGCACGGACTGGAACGCGACGGGCGCAGCGGCGTCCTGCGCGTCGGCGACGTCGGATCGTTCGAGGTGGCCGGCGGCGCGGTCGTCCACGCCGAATGCCGGTACACGGCGGGGGAGTGGGCGGAGCCGATCGCGCTGTTCGACGCGGCGTGCTTCCTGCTCGGGGCGGAGGGCGCGCCGCGGTTCGCGGAAGGGCCGGTATCGAGGGGCGCGGCCCGCCCGGTGACCGCGGCGACGCTCGCCTGCGAGCTGCGGCGGCGCCGCGACCTGCTGGACGCCGCGTGGCCCTCGGCGGACGTGGACGCGGCACCGGTCGTCCCGGTGCGGCGGGTGCGCCGCCAGCGGGTGTTCCTGACCGGGCTCCAGGCGGAGATCCTGCTCAACGCGGACGGCCGCCGCACCCCCGCGGAACTCGCCCGCGACCTCGGACGGACGGTGTTCGGCTGCCTGCTGTCCGTGCGGGGGCTCGCGGCGGCGTCGCTGGTGCGGGCCGTCCGGCCCGGCGCGTCCGCCGAGCCCGCCGGGCCCGCCGGGCGGCGCGAGCCGTCCCGCGACCTGTTCGACTGCGGGACGCCCCGGGACGGCTGGGCGCCCGCCGACCACCAACTGCTGGAGCGGCTCCGCGCCGCGCTGGTCGAACTGTGACGGGAGCCGGAGTGCTGGAAGCGGAGGTGCAGGCCGAACTGCTCGGCCTGCGGAAGGTCCCGGGGCTCACCGGGAGCCTCGTCGCGTCCGTGGACGGCCTGCTGATCGCGCACGACCTGCCGCCGTCGATCGAGCCGGCGTCCATGGCGGCGGTGACCGCGTCGCAGCTCGGACTGGCGACCCGGGTCGTGGAGACGGCGCACGGCGGCGGCTTCCAGGAGGTCGTCGTGCGCGGCGCCGGCTACGTGGTGACGTACGCGGCCGGGCCGGCCGCGTCGCTGACGGTGCTCGCGGAAGGGGACGTGAATGTCGGCCGGCTCCATCTGGAGGCGCGTCCGGTGGCGCGCGCCGTCGCGGCCCTCCTCGCCGCCTCGAAGAGATGAACCGGACCCCAACGGAACAGACCCCAGAGAACCCGAACGCAGAGAACCCGAATGGAAGGGGAGGCACATGCCGAATCTGGACCTGGCCCTCAAGGAGATGATGGCGATCGACGGCGCGGTCGGCGCCGCGGTGGTCGACTACGGCAGCGGGATGGCGCTCGGCCACCTCGGCAGCTCCAACGCGTTCGACCTGACGGTCGCCGCCGCGGGCAACACCGAGGTGGTGCGGGCGAAGCTGCGGACGATGGAGCAGCTCGGCATCCAGGAGGAGATCGAGGACATCCTCATCAGCATCTCCACGCAGTACCACATCATCCGGCCGGTGACGGGCCGCAAGGGCAAGGGCCTGTTCATGTACATGGTCCTCGACCGGAGCCGGGCCAACCTGGCGCTGGCCCGGCACCGGCTCAAGGACATCGAGCAGAACCTCGAGATCTGACCCCGCGGGGCCGCGCTACTTCGTGAGCGTCAGCCCCCGCGCGGGTTCCACGGTGAGCCGGTCGGCGGCCTCGTCGAGGTCGACCACGACCTCGTCGCCGTCCCGGACGTCGCCGGCCAGCAGCTCGCGGGCGAGCTGGTCGCCGATCGCCGTCTGCACGAGGCGGCGCAGCGGCCGCGCCCCGTACAGCGGGTCGTAGCCGGTCAGCGCGAGCCACTCGCGGGCCGCGTCGGTCACCCGCAGCCTGAGCCGCCGCTCGGCGAGCCGCGCGGCGAGCCGGTCGACCTGGAGGTCGACGATCCGGGTCAGCTCGGCCGTCGAGAGGGCGTCGAACAGGATGACGTCGTCGAGCCGGTTCAGGAACTCGGGCTTGAACGAGTTCCGGACGGCGTTCCAGACGGCCTCGCGCTTCGCGCCGTTCTCGAGCGTCGGGTCGACGAGGAACTGCGAGCCGATGTTCGAGGTCAGGATCAGGATCGTGTTGCGGAAGTCGACCGTGCGGCCCTGCCCGTCCGTCAGCCGCCCGTCGTCCAGCACCTGCAGGAGGACGTCGAACACCTCCGGGTGGGCCTTCTCGACCTCGTCCAGCAGGACGGCCGAGTAGGGGCGGCGGCGGACGGCCTCGGTGAGCTGCCCGCCCTCCTCGTACCCGACGTATCCGGGCGGGGCGCCGACGAGCCGGGCGACGCTGTGCTTCTCGCCGTACTCGCTCATGTCGATGCGGGTGATGGCGCGCTCGTCGTCGAACAGGAACTCCGCGAGCGCCTTCGCCAGCTCGGTCTTGCCGACGCCGGTCGGGCCGAGGAACAGGAACGAGCCGGTCGGCCGGTCGGGGTCGCTGATGCCCGCGCGGGCGCGCCGCACCGCGTCCGACACGGTCCGGACGGCCGCGGCCTGCCCGATCAGCCGGCGGCCCAGCTCGTCCTCCATGCGGAGCAGCTTGGCGGTCTCGCCCTCCAGGAGGCGGCCGGCGGGGATGCCGGTCCAGGACGCGACGACGTCGGCGACGTCGTCCGGCCCGACCTCCTCCTTGACCATCGCGTTCGTGTCGTCGGCGGCCTCGGACGCCTCCTCCAGCTGCTTCTCCAGCGCGGGGATCTCGCCGTAGGTGAGCCGGGAGGACGTCTCCAGGTCGCCGTCGCGCTGCGCCCGCTCGGCCTCGCCGCGGAGCTGGTCGATGCGCTCCTTGATCTCGCCGACCCGGTTCAACCCGGCCTTCTCCCGCTCCCAGCGGGCGTTCAGGCCGGACAGCTGCTCCTGCTTGTCGGCGAGGTCCTTGCGGAGCCGCTCGAGCCGCTGCCGGGACGCCTCGTCGGTCTCCTTCGACAGGTTCAGCTCCTCCATCCGCAGCCGGTCGACGGCGCGCTGCAGCTCGTCGATCTCGACGGGACGGGAGTCGATCTCCATGCGGAGCCGGGACGCGGCCTCGTCCACGAGGTCGATCGCCTTGTCGGGCAGGAACCGGGAGGTGATGTACCGGTCGGACAGCGTCGCCGCCGACACCAGCGCCGAGTCGTTGATCTGCACCTTGTGGTGCGCCTCGTACCGGCCCTTCAGCCCGCGCAGGATCGCGATGCTGTCCTCGACGGACGGCTCCCCGACGAGCACCTGCTGGAAGCGGCGTTCGAGGGCCGGGTCCTTCTCGATGCGCTCGCGGTACTCGTCCAGCGTCGTCGCGCCGATCATGCGGAGCTCGCCGCGCGCCAGCATCGGCTTCAGCATGTTCCCGGCGTCCATCGCGCCCTCGGCGGCGCCCGCCCCGACGACGGTGTGCAGCTCGTCGATGAACGTGACGATCTGCCCTTCGCTCTCCTTGATCTCGGTCAGCACGGACTTCAGCCGCTCCTCGAACTCGCCGCGGTACTTCGCGCCCGCGACCATCGCGCCGAGGTCCAGGGAGACGAGGGTCTTGCCGCGCAGCGACTCGGGGACGTCCCCGGCGACGATCCGCTGCGCGAGGCCCTCGACGACGGCGGTCTTGCCGACGCCCGGCTCGCCGATCAGCACCGGGTTGTTCTTCGTGCGCCGCGACAGGACCTGGACGACCCGGCGGATCTCCGCGTCGCGCCCGATCACCGGGTCGAGGCGCCCGTCCCGGGCGGCGGCGGTCAGGTCGACGCCGTACTTCTCCAGCGACTGGTAGGTGCCCTCGGGGTTCTCGCTGGTGACGCGGGCGTGCCCGCGCACCTTCCCGAACGCGTCGAGCAGCGCGTCCGGCGTCGCGCCCGCCTCCTTCAGCAGCCCGGCGGCGGGGCCGCCGTCCGCGGCGAGCCCCACGAGGAGGTGCTCGGTCGACACGTACTCGTCTTCGAGCTGCCGTGCGCGCGCGCCCGCCGTGGTGATGGCGCGGTGCAGCTGCGCGGACAGCCGCGGCGCCGAGACGGTCGAACCGGCCGCCTTCGGCTGCGCGGCGAGCTGCTCCTCCGCGCGCCGCCGGATCGCCTGCCAGTCGGCCCCGACGGCCTCGAGCAGCGGCACCGCCGTGCCGTCCTGCAGCGAGATCAGCGCCACCAGCAGGTGCTGCGGCTGCACCTCGGGGTTCCCTTCGGCGGCCGCCCGGCGGATCGCGACCGACACGGCCTCCCGGCTCTTCTGCGTCAGCTTGTCTTCCATGATCCGCTCCCCCTGCGTCCTCAGAGCCCTGCCCGGCGGCCTAGTCGCGCTCGGGCCGCTGCTGCCAGACCACGACGCTGGTGCGCCGGATCGGCACCAGGTCGGACCCGGGCGCGCCCGGGTCGCCGTGCCGCCGCTGCTGCGCCAGCCGCGCCGCGACCGCCCGGGTCGATTCGAGTTCGTTCGCCAGCTCGTCCAGGGCGGCGTGCGCCTTGGCGAGCTCCTCGCGGAGCCGCGCGTTGTCGCGCTGCAGCCCCAGGATGTGCTTGATGCCCGACAGGTTGATGCCCTCCTCCTGGGAGAGCCGCTGGATCTCGCGGAGCAGCACGATGTCGCGCATCGAGTAGCGGCGGCCCCGGCCCGCCGTCCGGCCCGGGGACACCAGCCCCATCCGGTCGTACGTCCGCAGCGTCTGCGGATGCAGCCCGGAGAGCTGCGCCGCCACGGAGATCACGTAGACCGGGGTGTCGTCACCGAACGGGTCCATGATCACTCCTGTCTGGCCTGCTTGATCAGGTCGGCGCGCAGCTCGTCGCCGCCGCCCGCGTCCCGCAGCCTGGTCAGAGCCTCCCGCGTCTGGTCGTCCAGCTTCGCCGGCACCTGCACGTCGACGGTGACGAGCAGGTCGCCCTTGGTGCCGTCCCGCCGGGTCGCGCCGCGGCCCCGGACGCGGAACGTGCGCCCGTTCGGGGTGCCCTCGGGCAGCCGCAGCGTCACCGGCTGCCCCTGGAACGTCGGGACCCGGATCTCGCCGCCGAGCGCCGCCTCCGGGAACGTCACCGGCACCGACAGCGTCAGGTTGTCGCCGCTGCGGCCGAACACCGCGTGCGGCTTCACCTTGATGTTCACGTACAGGTCGCCGTTCGGGCCGCCGTTCTCGCCCGGCGCGCCCTTGCCCTTCAGCCGGATCTTCTGCCCGTCGGCGACGCCCGCGGGGACGCGCGCCTGGATCGTCCGGGTGCCGGTGGCGCGCCCGCTGCCGTGGCAGGTCGGGCAGGGGTCGTCGACGACGAGGCCGCGGCCCCGGCACTCCTTGCACGGCTCCTGGAACCCGAAGTTGCCGAGGTTGCGGGTCTCGTGGCCGGTGCCCTCGCAGCTCGGGCACACCCGCGGGACGGTCCCCGCCTTCGCGCCCGTGCCGCGGCAGCTCCCGCACGCCGCCTCGCTCGTCAGCTTGATCGGGACGGTCACGCCGTTCATCGCGCGGCCGAACGTCAGCGTCACGTCCGTCTCGACGTCGGCGCCGCGCCGGGCCCGCCGCGTCCCGGTGGTGCGGGTGCCCGCGCCGCCGCCGCGGTTGAACAGCCCGCCGAACAGGTCGCCGATGCGCTCCCCGGCGCCGCCGGTCTGCGTCCCGGTGCCTCCGGTCTGCCCGAAGATGTCGCCGAAGTCGAACGGGAACCCGCCGCCCTGCTGCCCGCGGAAACCGCCCGGCATGGACCGCACGGAGTCGTACTCCTTGCGGCGCTTCTCGTCGGAGAGGACGTCGTAGGCTTCGGAGACCTCCTTGAAGCGGTCCTCGGCGTCGGCGTCCCCCCGGTTCGCGTCCGGGTGGTACTTGCGGGCCAGCTTCCGGTAGGACTTCTTGATCTCCTCCTGCGACGCGGTCTTCGAGACACCGAGGACCTTGTAGTAGTCCTTCTCCAGGTAGTCCTTGGTGCTCACGGCGCCCCGCTCTCTGCTATGCCCACTTGCCTACGTCCAGTCTGCCGCCCGGCGTCCGGCCCGTCCCGCCCCGCGCGGGGACGGGACGGGCCGTCCGTGCGTCACTCGTCGGACTTGCCGGAGCCGTCCGCCCCGTCCGCCGACTCCTCCGCCGCGCCGGCGGCGTCCTCGGCGCCCTCGCCGGCGCCGTCGTCGCCCGCGTTCGGGTCGGGCTCGGCGACCGCGACCCGCGCCGCGCGCAGGATCCGCTCGCCGATCCGGTAGCCGGGCTGCAGGACGTCCGCGACGCTCGTCTCCGCGACGTCCTTCGAGTAGGAGTGCATGAGCGCCTCGTGCACCGTCGGGTCGAAGGGCTCGCCCTTCTCCCCGTACTTCTCCAGCCCGAGCTTCCCGGTGACCGACTCGAGGGCCTCCCCGACGGACTTGAACCCGCCGGTCAGCTCGTCGTGGTCGCGGGCGCGGCCGATGTCGTCCAGGACCGGCAGCAGCTCCGACAGCACCTGCCCGAGCGCCTGCTCCCGGACCGCGACCCGGTCGCGGTCGACGCGCTTGCGGTAGTTGTCGTACTCCGCCTTGAGCCGCTGCAGGTCGGCCAGCCGCTCGGCCAGCTGCTCCTTCAGGGCCGCGGTCTCCTCCCCGGCCTCCCCGCCGCCGGACGCGTCCGCGGCGGGGGCCGCCGGGGCGGCGGGCTCGTCCTTCTTGTCCGCCCGCTTCCCGGCCGGCGGTGTACGGACTTCCCCTGTCTCGGGGTCGATGCGCCGCTTGTCGCGGATCACCGGTCCCTCCTTCTCCTCGCCCTCGTCGGGAGAGGTGCTCACGATGCGTCACCCTTCGGCTTGTCGTCGTCGATGATCTCGGCGTCGACGACCTCGTCGTCCTGGCCGCCCTGGGCGTCGGCCGTCGGGCCCGCGTCCTGCGCGCCCGCCTGCGCGCCCTCGGGGTTCTGGGCGTACATCGCGGCGCCCATCTTCTGGCTGACCTGCGCGAGCTTCTCCGTCGAGCCCTTGATGGCGTCGATGTCGGTGCCCTCGAGCGTCTTCTTGACCTCGGCGACGGCCTCCTCGACCTCGGTCTTCAGCTCCGCGGGGACCTTCTCGTCGTTCTCCCGCAGGAACTTCTCGGTCGAGTACGCGAGGGTGTCGGCCTGGTTGCGGACCTCGGCCTCCTCCTTGCGGCGGCGGTCCTCCTCGGCGTACTGCTCGGCGTCGCGGACCATCTGCTCGATGTCGTCCTTGGGCAGCGCGCTGCCGCCCGTGATGACCATCGACTGCTCCTTGCCGGTGCCCTGGTCCTTCGCGCTGACGTTCACGATGCCGTTCGCGTCGATGTCGAAGGTGACCTCGATCTGCGGGACGCCCCGCGGCGCCGGCGGCAGGCCGGTCAGCTGGAAGGTGCCGAGCTTCTTGTTGTACGCGGCGATCTCGCGCTCGCCCTGGTAGACCTGGATCTCCACGGACGGCTGGTTGTCGTCGGCGGTCGTGAACGTCTCCGAGCGCTTGGTCGGGATCGTCGTGTTCCGCTCGATGATCTTGGTGAAGATGCCGCCCTTGGTCTCGATGCCGAGGCTCAGCGGGGTGACGTCCAGCAGCAGGACGTCCTTCACCTCGCCCTTCAGCACGCCCGCCTGGAGGCTGGCGCCGATCGCGACGACCTCGTCCGGGTTGACGCCCTTGTTCGGCTCCTTGCCGGTCATCTCCTTGACCAGGTCGGACACCGCGGGCATCCGGGTGGAGCCGCCGACCAGGACGACCTGGTCGATGTCGCTCACCGTGATGTTCGCGTCCTTCAGCACCGAGTTGAACGGCGCCTTGGTGCGGTCGAGCAGGTCGGAGGTCATCCGCTGGAACTCGGCCCGCGTGAGCTTCTCGTCGAGGTGCAGCGGGCCCTCCGCCGAGGCGGTGATGTAGGGCAGGTTGATCTGCGTCTCGGACGAACCGGACAGCTCGATCTTCGCCTTCTCCGCGGCCTCGCGGAGCCGCTGCAGCGCCATCTTGTCCTTGGACAGGTCGACGCCGTTGGCGTTCTTGAACTTCTCGACCAGCCAGTCGACGACGGCCTGGTCCCAGTCGTCGCCGCCGAGGTGGTTGTCGCCGCTGGTGGCCTTGACCTCGACGACGCCGTCGCCGACCTCCAGCAGGGACACGTCGAACGTGCCGCCGCCGAGGTCGAACACCAGGATGGTGGCCTCGTTCTCCTTCTCCAGGTGGTAGGCCAGCGCCGCGGACGTCGGCTCGTTGATGATCCGCAGGACGTTCAGCCCCGCGATCTGGCCGGCCTCCTTGGTGGCCTGGCGCTGGTGGTCGGAGAAGTACGCCGGAACGGTGATGACCGCGTCGGTGACGGTCTCGCCCAGGTACGCCTCGGCGTCCCGCTTGAGCTTCTGCAGCACGAACGCGCTCATCTGCTGCGGGTTGAAGTCTTTGTCGTCGATCTTGGTCTTCCAGTCGGTGCCCATCTCGCGCTTGACCGACCGGATCGTCCTGTCGACGTTGGTCACCGCCTGGCGCTTGGCGACCTCGCCGACCAGGACCTCGCCGTTCTTCGCGAAGGCGACGACGGACGGCGTGGTCCGCGACCCCTCCGCGTTGGCGATGACGGTGGGCTCGCCGCCCTCCAGGATCGCGACGACCGAGTTGGTCGTCCCGAGGTCGATGCCGACCGCACGTGCCATGTTCTCGTCCTCCGTCGTTCGTCCGGTGTTTGCGCACCCGGTCGCGTTCCGCTGGTCGTCAGCGGCAGGGTGCGGCCGGTTGGGTCTCCAGTTCGCAAGGTTGCCCGGACGGCTCCTCGTTGTCAAATCACTTGAGTCGACTCGACTCAACTTTGCTGCCGCTCTCTACAACAGGACGTATGAGCCGCCTATTCCGGTTCCCCGGCATGTAAGAAATCCGGGGCTTACGGGACCTCTGGGGTGAATGCGGATGCCCCCTCCGGCAGAGAAGGGGGTGACGGATCCCGCCAGAGGAGATCGATGACCCACCAACGCCGGAGCCGGGCCCTGCTCGGCTCCCTGCTCGCCGCGGGCGCGAGAAGCGCTCGTTCCGCAAGGAGATCCGGCCGGACGGGCACGTCGTCGTCACCCCGGTCGACGTCGCGGGCCTCGTCGGCCGCGTCCTCGACCCCGAACTGTTCGACGTCACCGCGCTGATCGAGCAGGGCTACGACGACGCCCGCAGCGCCCACCTGCCGCTGATCGTCCGGCGGACCGGCGGCCCGCGCGCCCTGGCCGCCCTCGGCGGCACCCTCGAGACGACGAAGGAGCTGCCGAGCATCGGCGCCGTCGCCGTCCGGCAGTCCAAGAAGGACGCCCGCGGCCTCGGCGACGCGCTCGCCCGCATGAACGGGCCGTCGGCGAAGTCGGCCGGCGGCATCGAGCGCGTCTGGCTGGACGGCCGGGTCAAGGCGAACGTCGCCCCGACGGCCCCCGCGGCCCCGACCGCGCCCGCGGCGCCCGCCGCCGCCCGCCGCCTCGACCGGAACCTGGGCCAGATCGGCGCACCGGCCGCCTGGCGCGCGGGCTACACGGGCAAGGGCGCGAAGGTCGCCGTCCTGGACACCGGCGTCGACGCCGCGCACCCCGACCTCAAGGGGCGCGTCGCAGAGACGGCGAACTTCACCGAGTCGCCCGACGCCGCCGACCGCGTCGGCCACGGCACGCACGTCGCCGCGACGGTCGCCGGGACGGGCGCCGCGTCGTCCGGCGAGCGCACCGGCGTCGCGCCCGGCGCGAGCCTGGTGATCGGCAAGGTCCTCGACGACGACGGGTACGGCAGCGACTCCTCCGTCATCGCCGGGATGGAGTGGGCCGCCGCCCGCGCCGACGTCGTCAACATGAGCCTCGGCGGCGCCCCCACCGACGGCACCGACCCCCTGTCGCTCGCGCTGAACGACCTCACCGCCGAGCACGGCACCCTGTTCGTCGTCGCGGCGGGCAACGAGTCCCTGTTCGAGAGCGTCGGGTCCCCCGGCACGGCCGAGAAGGCGCTGACGGTCGGCGCGGTCGACGCGAGGGACGCGCTCGCCGAGTTCTCCAGCCGCGGCCCGGTCGGCGACACCGCCAAACCGGAGATCGTCGCGCCCGGCGTCGACATCGTGGCCGCCCGCGCGCAGGGCACCTCGCAGGGCGCCCCGGTCGACGCGCACTACACGAAGATGTCCGGCACCTCGATGGCCGCGCCGCACGTCGCGGGCGCCGCGGCGCTGCTCGCCGCCCGGCACCCCGACTGGGACCCCGCCCGCCTCAAGGCCGCGCTCGTCGGCACCGCCGACCCCGCCACGGGCGGCGACGCGTACGAGCTCGGCGCCGGACGGCTCGACGTCGGCGAGGCCGCGCGCGGGCGCGTCCACACCGCGCAGAGCATCGTCCACCTCGGCACGGCGAAGTACCCGGACCACGGCGCGCTGTCGACGAAGCTCGGCTGGACGTCGACCGCCGGCCGCCCCGTCGACCTCGCGCTCAGCGTCGAGGTGACCGACCGGAAGGGCCGCGCCGCGAAGGGCGCCGCGACCGTCCCGTCCCGCGTCACCGTCCCCGCGGGCGGCACCGGCACGGTGCCGCTGACCGTCGACGCGTCCGAGCTCGCCGACCGCCCCGGCCGGTACACGGCCGTCGTCACGGCCAGGGGCGGCGGCGCCGCGCTCGCCACCCCTGTGACCTTCTACGTCGAGCCCGCGACGCACACGCTCAGGATCGCGGCGACGCCGCTGCCCGACACCGACCCCGCGGACTTCGGTGTGACCGCGACGGTGGTCGACCTCGACGACCACTCGGTGTTCTACGAGTACGCCGAGAACGGGTCGGAGCTCCGCGTGCCCGAAGGCCGCTACGCCGTCCTCGGCACCGTGGACGACTACGGCGACTGGCGCTCGGCCCTCACCGGCGACCCCGAGGTGGTCGTCGATCGCGACACGACCGTGACGCTCGACGGCGCCGCGGCCGTCCGGGTCGGCGCCAGCGTCGAGGGCGTGCGGACGGAGACGGCGATGTCGGCCGCGGACATCGTCCGGGACGCCGGGGACGGGCTCTGGTACTACTCCGTGTACGCGTTCGACCCCGCCGAGGCGCCCGTCTACGCCCAGCCGATGGAGGGCGTGGAGACCGGCACGTTCAAGGCGTCCACCCAGCACCGGCTGACGGCGCCCGGCGCCGCCTACGACGTCGTGCACGACCTGGGCGACCGCATCCCCGCGGACCCGACGCGCGTCGTCACCGCCGCCGACCTGGCGAAGGCGGCCCGCGTCGAGCAGCGGTTCGCCGCGTTCAACGGCGAGACCGACCGTGCCATGATCCAGAAGCGCTACGGGATGAGCCCCGAGGGCCTGCTGTCGTTCGACGTCGGCGGCGACGCCCGTCCCGGCACCGTCCGCAACGACCACGTGGTGGCCCCGGACGGCTGGCTGTGGATGAGCTACGGCGGCGTCCAGTTCGGCGAGGAGATGTGGCTCGACCAGGGCACGTTCACCGAACTCGCGCCGGGCGAGCGGGTCACCCGCGAGTGGGGCCGCCAGCCGCTGCGGCCCGGCCCGTACTCCGGCACCGGCGTCTCGCCCAGCGCCTGCGTGCGCGAGCCGGCGGCCCGGACGCGCGGCACCCTGCGCGTCGCGCTCGTCGACCTCCAGGCCCGCCCGGAAGCCTTCGACTGCGGGATGCACGAGGTCAAGGGGCACATGACCCTGTCGTCCGGGGACGCGGAGCTCGGTGAGGCGAACGGGCCGTACGGCGACTTCACCGTCCCGTCCGACGCGAGCGAGTTCACGCTGACGTACGACAACGACGCGTCGGCGATCCTGCCGGTGTCGACCCGCACGTCGACGTCCTGGACGTTCCGCGCCCGCGCCCCGCGCGGCCACGGGAGCGAGAGCCTCCCGCTCCTCCTCGTCGACTACGACCTGAACTTCGACCTGCTGAACCGCCCGACCGGCGAACCGGCCGTGTTCACCGTCGCGCGCATGGCGGGCTCGAAGCGGTCGGAGGTCACCGGTCTCCGCTTCCGCACGTCGACCGACGACGGCGAGACGTGGACGCCCGTCGACGTGAAGGCCCTGGGCAACGGCCGCTTCAGCGCCCCCCTCCCGTCCGGCGAGGGCCAGTCGGTGTCCCTGCACGTCACCGCGGAGGACGCCTCGGGCGGCACCATCGACCAGACCATCATCCGCGCCTACACCGTCCACTGACCCCACGCTCGATCCGGTCGTTCCTCATCGGATCCATCGCGATCCGCGATGGATCCGATGAGGAACATGTGTTGGACTGATAGATCGGTTTCGTTCGACTCTGAGGGCATGCGACACCGATCGATCTCCGCAGTACTCGCCCTCACGCTGGCCGCCGGGGCGGGCGGTCCGGCTCACGCGGCCGAGGAGGCCCGCGTCCACGACGCCCGTCCCGCGGCCGCGTCCCCTGCCCGGTTCCCGGCGACGATCCGGCTGCCGGACGGCTTCCGGCCGGAGGGGATCGCGATCGGGCACGGCCCGTTCGCGTTCGTCGGCTCCATGGCCGACGGCTCGATCTACCGCGCCGACCTGCGCACCGGGCGCGGCGCCGTCGTCAGCCGGGGGCCGGGCACCCCCGCCCTCGGGCTGGCGCTGGACGGCCGCGGGCGGCTGTTCGTCGCGGGCGGCACGGGCGGCGACGCGCGGGTCCTGGACGCGCGCACCGGCCGGGTGCTGGCCTCCTACCGGCTGGCGACGGGCCCGGCGTTCGTCAACGACATCGTCCTCACGCCGGACGCGGCGTGGATCACGGACTCGACCGCGCCGGTGCTCTACCGGCTGCCGCTGCGCGGCGGCCGCCTGCCCCGGGCCGCGCAGCGGATCCCGCTCACCGGCGACCTGGTGTACGGCGACGGCTTCAACGCCAACGGCATCACGCGGACCCCGGACGGGCGGGGCGTCCTCGTCGTCCAGTCGAACACCGGCGGGCTGTTCCGCGTCGACCCGTCCGGGAGGACCCGCCGGGTGGACCTGCACGGCGAGTCGCTGCGGGAGGGCGACGGCCTGCTCCTGCGGGGGCGCACGCTGTACGCGGTGCAGAACCGGTTGAACGCGATCGCGGTCCTCCGGTTGAACGAGGCGGGCACCGAGGGGCGCGTCGTGCGGCGCGTGCGCCACCCCGGGGCGTTCGACGTCCCGGCGACGATGGCGGTGTTCGGGTCGCGGCTGTACCTCCCGAACGCCCGGTTCGACACGGAGCCGACGCCCTCGACGCCCTACACGGTGGTCGGCGTCCCGCTGCCCTGAGCGGCGGCGGTGAAGGCGGTGCGGAGGAGGCGGGACATGTGGTCGCCGACCTGGTCGGGGGTCCAGCCGCGGTCGAAGAGGGTCGCGGTGACGCCGTTGGCGATCAGGGCGAGCAGCATGTCGGACGCGGTGTCGACCGTCCAGCCGGGGGCGAGGACGCCTTCGGCGGCGAGCCGCTCGACGAGCGCGCGGTTCGTCGCGTTCCGCCAGTACAGCGCCGTCTCCCAGTGGCGCGCGGCGTCCGGGTCGGTGCGGGCCTCGCGCTCGACGGCGAGGGAGACGGGCAGGATGCGCGCCATGAAGTGCGCGTGCGCGTGCGCGAACGCGCCGAGGGCCGTCGCGGCGTCCGGGGCGTCGCCGACGGCGGCGAAGCGGCCCTCGATGTCCTCGGCCTCGTTGACGTAGGCGAACAGTTCGCTCACCAGGTCGGCGCGGGACGCGAAGTGCAGGTAGACGGCGCGGCGGGAGACGCCGGCGCGTTCCGCGACGGCCGCCATCGTCGCCGCGGCGACCCCCTCCTCCTCGACGATCTCGCGCGCGGCGCGCAGCAGCGCCGTGCGGGACCGGCGGCTGCGCGCGTTCCGCGGTTCCTCGATCGCCCTGGTCACCCGTCCATGCTCCCATTGCGGAGAAGTGCACACCATGTGTAGTTTTTGAAACTGCACATGGTGTGCACTTATGGAGGGGTCTACTTGTTGGTCCGGAGCCACTGGTGGCCGGTCGTGGGGTGCGGCCTGGTCGTCTTCATGGCGACGCTCGACACGAGCATCGTCGCCGTCGCGCTGCCCGTGCTCGAACGGGACTTCGGCGTCCCGACCGCCGCGACCGAATGGGTCGTCCTCGGCTACCTGCTGCCCCTGGTCGCCCTCACCCTGCCCGCGGGCCGCTGGCTCGACCGGACGGGCCCGCGCGCCGCGCTGCTGGCCGCCGTCGCCGGGTTCGCCCTCGCGAGCGCGGCCGCCGGACTCGCCCCCGCGCTCGGGTGGCTCGTCGCCGCGCGGCTGGCTCAGGGCGCGTTCGCCGGACTGCTGTTCGCGGTCGTCCCGCTCGTGGTGGTGCGGTCGGTGCCGGAGGGGGCGGCCGGACGGGCGAGCGCGCTCGTCATGACGCTGGGGCCGCTCGGCGCGGTGAGCGGGCCGCCGCTCGGCGGGCTCATCGTCGAGTTCTGGGGGTGGCCGTGGATCTTCTACATCAACCTCCCCGCGGCCGCGCTGGTCGCGGCGATCGCGCTGGCCGCGCTGCCGCCGGACGCGCCGCGGCGGCCGGGCCGCGACGTCGCGGGGGAGGCGGCGCTGCTCGGGGGCGCCGCGGCGGCCCTGCTGGTGTCGCTGTCGTTCACCGCGAGCCACGGCCCCGGCTGGCTCGCGCTCGCGCCGGCCGCCGTCCCGTTCCTGGCGGTGTGGTGGCGGACGGCCGCGAGCCGGCCGGTGCGGGCGCTCGCGCGGACCCCGGCGGCCGGGCCGATCGCCGCCGTCCTGCTGAACGCCCTCGCGATCTCCCTGGTCGAGTTCCTCGCGCCGTTCTACCTCCAGCGGACGCTCGGCCTGTCCGCGCTGGGCACGGCGGGCGCGATCCTCGCCATGCCGGTCGCGATGGTGCTCGGCGGCCCGGTCGGCGGCGTCCTGGCGGACCGCTGGAGCGCGGCGCGCGCCGCCGTCCTCGGGCTGGCGGTCGCGGGCGCCGGCGGGCTGTCGCTGGTGTTCGCCGATGCGGGCTGGCGCCCGGCCGACCTGGCGTGGCGGCTCGCGCTCATCGGGCTCGGCACGGGCCTGTTCGCCGGGCCGAACTTCGCGGCGATCATGTCGGGTGCGCCGGCCGGGCTGCAGGGCGGCGCGGGGGCCGCGCAGAGCCTCGCCCGCCAGCTCGGCTTCGCGCTCGGCCCGGCGCTCGCCACGGCGGTGTGGGCGTCGGCGGACTACTCGGCCGGCGGCCTGCGCGGCGCGTTCGCGGTGGGCGCCGTCGCGACGCTGGCCGCGCTGCCCGCCTGCGCCCGCGACTTTCCTCTCAGGAAAGTACGTGCTACTTTCCTCTCAGGAAAGTAACCGAAGGAGGGTCCGTGAACAGCAACGACGCCCAGGCCGCACTCGCCGACGTCCACCGGATGCAGGAGCGGTCGCGGGACGAGTACGTCCGGCAGCAGTTCACCTGGCCCTACCTGCTCCTCACGGCGCTCGGCGTGTTCGTCGCGCTCGCGTCGGGCGACCTGCCGGCGCCGTGGGGCACCGCGGCGTTCCTCGCGGCGGAGGCCGTCCTGATCGGCACCGCGGTGCTCCAGCGCAGGCGGGCGTCCGTCCGGCTGAAGGCGAAGGGCCCCGACACCCTGTTCGTGCTCGGCGGTGCCGTCGCGGTCATCGTCGCGTACGTCGCCTTCAACGTCGTCACGTCCCTCGGGGTCGTGGCGTTCGACCTGCCCGCCCCCCGGACGTTCGCCGCGGCCGGCGTCGCGCTGCTCTTCCTGCTCCTCGCCGGCCCCTCCCGGCGGGTCTACCGGTCGCTCGTGCGGCACGCCTGATGGACGCCGGCTTCGACGAGTTCCTGCACGTGCCCGCGCGGCTGTCGATCGTCGCGCTGCTCGCGCCGGCCGACTGGGCCGAGTTCGCGTTCGTCCGGGACGCCGTCGGCACGAGCGACTCGGCCCTGTCCAAGCAGATCACCGCGCTCGCGAACGCCGGCTACGCGGAGGTCCGGAAGGGGCGGGACGGCGGCGTCCGGCGGACGCACGTGCGGCTCACCCCGCAGGGGCGCGAGGCGTTCGCGCGGCACGCGGCGGCGCTGGAGGCCATCGTCGCCGCCGCCCGCAGCGCTCCCGCCGCAGACCGGAACTCCTGACCTATACACACTCGGGCGGGGGCGAGTGTGTATTCTCGGGGCCATGGCGCGTCTCAACATCACGCTCCCTGATGAGCTGGCCGCCACGCTCCAGGGGCTCGCCGAGGACAAGAAGATCGCGTCGGTGTCCGGGTTCCTCGCCGACGGCGCCCGCCTCAAGCTGTCCTACCTGCGGGACGCGGCGACCGTCGACGAGCTGTTCGGACCGCCGACCCCCGACGAGCAGGCCATGATCGACCATCTGGTCGACGAGGGAACGCCGCACGCCCGGCACGCCCAGTGATCACCGGTCAGGTCTTCGACGCGACCGCCCTCCTGGACCTGGCCACCGGCAAGACCATCTACGTGCGGGCCCGGCTGCGGGCCTCGATCGCGCAGCACGCGACGGTCGTCATCCCCGCCGCCGCGCTGGCCCGCGCGTGGCAGCTCGTCCCCGACCGGGGCCGCACGGTCCTGGAGCGCCTCCCCGCCATGCAGGTCGTCCAGGTCGACGACCTCGACGACGTCATCGCCCAGCAGACCGGACGGCTCGTCGCCGCGGCCCCCGACCTGCGGCTCGACATCGCGCAGGCCGCCTGGTCCGCCCGCTGGCGCCGCTGGCCGATCCTCACCGCCGCGCCCGACGCCTACACCGGCGTCCCCGACGTCCGGGTCGAGCCGATCCCCTGACCGTCAGAGCCCCGGCCCGAGCGGTTCGAGGGCCGCGAGCGCCGTGTCGACGGCGTCCGGCAGGTCCATCGACGGGTCCTCGGCCCACCGGACCATCAGCTCCAGGAACACCCCGAAGACCGCGCCGGTGAGCGTGCGGACCGCGGGGTCGTCCGGCGCGCGGCCGGTGCGCTCGGCGAGGACCTCGCCGAGCGCCCGCATCGTCGCCAGCACGTTCCCGAACGACGCGCCGCGCAGCGCCGGGACGTCCAGGATGAGGACGGCCCGGTCCCGCGCGGCGGCCAGGTCGGCGGGCGGCAGCGCCCCGAGCGTCGCGCGCATCGCGGCGCGCAGCGCCCCCAGCGGCGGGACGTCCGGCGGCTGGGCGCGCAGCGCCGCGAACAGGACCGGGTCGTAGTCGTCGCTGACGACCAGGTCCTCCTTCGTCGGGAAGTAGCGGAACACGGTGGTGTGCGCGACCTCCGCCTCCCGCGCGATCTGCTCGACCGTCGTCGCCTCGTACCCGTGCTCCCGGAACAGCCGCAGCGCCGTCGCCTGGATCAGCGCCCGCGTCCGGGCCTTCTTCCGCTCCCGCAGCCCCGGCGCCACCGCGCACCTCCCGTCCGTGCCTGCGGGCACGACACTACCGAGCGGCCGAACCGGTCGCCTCCCGCGCGGTGTCCCCGCCGTCCGGCGCGAGCCCGCGGCCCTCGACGTCCACCCGCGGCAGGGCGCGGTCGAGCCACCGGGGCAGCCGCCAGGCCGCGCCGCCGAGCAGCGCCAGCAGCGCCGGGACGATCGTCATCCGCACCGCGAACGCGTCGAAGAACACCGCGACGGCCAGCGCGAACCCGAACGACTGGAGCATCGGCAGATCGGACAGGACGAACCCGCCGAACACGCTGATCATGATGAGCGCGGCCGCCGTCACGACCCGGGAGCCGTGCGCGAGGCCCGCGACGACCGCCGGCACCGGCTCCGCGCCCCGCACGTGCTCCTCCCGCATCCGGGTGACGAGGAAGACCTGGTAGTCCATCGCGAGGCCGAACACCATGCCGATCATCATCACCGGCAGCAGGTTCACGATGATCCCCGACGCGTGCACGCCGGCGCCGTCCAGCCAGCCCCACTGGAACACCGCGACCACCGCGCCGAACGTCGCCGCGGTGCTCAGCAGGAACCCGGCGGTCGCCTTCAGCGGCACCACCACCGACCGGAACACGATCATGAGGAGCAGGAACGCCAGGCCCACGACGAGCAGCAGGTAGCGCGCCATCGCGCCGGCCAGCTTGCGGGACGTGTCGACGTCGATCGCCGTCTGCCCGGTCACGGCGACGCCCGGGCCGGTCCGCTCCCGGATCGTCTCGATGAGCTCCTCGGTCGCCGCGCTCGTCGGCCCGCTCTGCGGGACGACCTCGACGAGCGCGGTCCTGCCCGCCGCGTCGACCGCGACCGTCCGGACGGCGGCCACGTCCAGCCGCTCGACGGCGGCCGCCGTGCGGCGCGCCGCCGCGGCGGCGTCCGCGTCCTGCACCACCAGCGTCAGCGGCCCGTTGAACCCGGGGCCGAACGCGTCCGCGACCAGGTCGTACGCCCGCCGCTGCGTCGTGTCCGCCGGGGCGGTGCCGTCGTCGGGCAGCCCGAGCCGCAGGTCGAGCGCCGGGAGCGCCGCGACCGCCAGCGCCGCGACCGCGACCGCCAGCACCGGCACCGGACGCGCGGTGACGAACCGCCCCCAGCGTCCGGCGCCCGCCCGCACGGGGCGGCGGCCCGCCACCCGGCGCCCGGCGAACCCGATCAGCGCGGGCAGCAGCGTCAGCGCGACGAGCACCGACACCGCCACCGTCAGCGCCGCCGCGAGCCCCAGCTCCGTCAGGACCGGGATGCCCACGACCGCGAGGCCCGCCAGCGCGATGACGACCGTCAGGCCCGCGAACACCACCGCCGTCCCGGCCGTCCCCACCGCGTGCCCGGCCGCGTCCGCGGGCTCCCGTCCGCCGTGGACCTCGTCCCGGTACCGGGAGATGATGAACAGCGCGTAGTCGATCGCTACCGCGAGCCCGAGCATCAGCGCGAGCGCCGGGGTGTCGGAGTTCAGCGTCATGAACCCGGACGCCGCGACGACCGCCGACAGCCCGACGCCGATCCCGACGGCCGCCGACAGCAGCGGCAGCCCCGCCGCCGTCAGCGACCCGAGCGTCACCGTCAGCACGACCGCCGCGACCGCGACGCCCGCCAGCTCCCCGGCGCCCTCCTCCGGCGGCGGCACCGCGTCGCCGCTCAGCTCGACCCGCGTGCCCGCCGCCGCGGCCGCGTCCCGCAGCGCCGCCCGGTCGCCGTCCGTCAGCTCGTCCGCCGGGACCCGGTACGCGACCTCCAGCACCGCGACCCGCCCGTCCGGCGAGACGACCGGTTCCGCGACCCCCGCCACGTCCGGAACATCCCCGATCCGCCGGACGGCCGCGCGCAGCGCGCCCGCGTCCGGCGACCCGGCGAGGACGACCCGGGCCCGCGCCCCCGCGCCCGCGGCCTCCGGGAACCGCTCCACGACCAGGTCGTTCGCCCGCTGCGCCTCGGTGCCCGGCACCGAGAACGCGTCCTGCGTCGGCGCGGACAGCGCCGCCGCGCCCGCCCCGCACGCCGCGAGCAGCCCGACCCACACCACCGTCACCGTCCACCGCCGCCGGAAGCACCACCGCCCCAGCCGGGCCAGCACCACCGCCATGACTCCTCCAAAGCACTAGTCGAGTAGCAATTGTTAGTCGACTAGCATTTCGAGGTCAACAGGCGGCCACCCCTGAACCTCCAGCCGCCGGGTGGTGCCCCGCCTGGGAACGGGGGCCGGACGACCTTCAGCCGTGCGGCATCCGGGCCCGTGCCGTGACCGTCCTGTGCCGCCGGGGTGGTGGGCGAGGGGCGGACCTCAAGCCGGGCGGTGTCCGTGGGCGGCGCGGTGATCGGCTCGCGCCGCCTGGGTGGTGCCCCGGTTGGGGACGGGGGCCGGACGAACTTCAGCCGTGCGGCGTCCGGGCCCGTGCCGTGATCGGCCCGTGCCCGGGGTGGTGGGCGAGGGGCGGACCTCAAGCCGGGCGGTGTCCGTGGGCGGCGCGGTGATCGGCTCGCGCCGCCTGGGTGGTGCCCCGGTTGGGGACGGGGGCCGGACGACCTTCAGCCGTGCGGCGTCCGGGCCCGTGCCGTGACCGTCCTGTGCCGCCGGGGTGGTGGGCGAGGGGCGGACCTCAAGCCGGGCGGTGTCCGTGGGCGGCGCGGTGATCGGCTCGCGCCGCCTGGGTGGTGCCCCGGTTGGGG
>NZ_QHJN01000011.1:0-102220 GCF_003947565.1 Actinomadura sp. WAC 06369
GCGACACCGCGATCCGCAGCTTGCCCGCCTCCGGCGCCGGCACGTGCCGCGGGAGGGGCCGCTGCACGTGCCGGCGCCGGAGGCGGGCAAGCTGCGGATCGCGGTGTCGCGGACGCGGCCGCCGGAGTTCGTCCGGCGGCTGGCGGACGCGGTCGAGCCGGACGTGGAGCTGGTGCCGATCGGCTCGGCGGGCGCGAAGATCTCCGCGGTGCTGCTCGGGGAGGTCGACGCGTACGTGCACGCGGGCGGCCAGTACGAGTGGGATTCGGCGGCTCCGGCGGCGGTGGCGCTCGCCGCGGGCGCGCACGCGTCGCGGGTCGACGGGGCGGCGCTGGCCTACAACCGTGAGGACCCCAGGTTGCCGGATATCCTGGTGTGTCATCCCGTGTCGGCGTCGACGCTGCTGACCGGCATCCGGGACGTGAGCGACGCGCTGCCGACGTGACCCCGCTTCGCGGCCGTCGTTCGAGCCGGTGGACGGGTGCGCCCGTCGCGTGCCACCGGTAGTACCTGCCAGTTCGTGGAGAGAAGCCCCAGATCATGCAGCGTGGCGATTATCTGCTGTCCCAGTTGGACGTCCTAGAGTCGGAGTCGATTCACATCTTCCGGGAGGTGGCGGCCGAGTTCGAGAAGCCGGTGCTGCTGTTCTCCGGCGGCAAGGACAGCATCGTGATGCTGCGCCTGGCCGAGAAGGCGTTCTGGCCTGCGCCGATCCCGTTCCCGGTGATGCACGTCGACACCGGGCACAACTTCCCCGAGGTGATCGAGTTCCGTGACCGGCGGGTCGCCGAGACGGGCGTCCGGCTCGTGGTCGCGTCGGTGCAGGAGTCGATCGACAAGGGCCGGGTCGTGGAGGAGAAGGGGCGCCGCGCGTCCCGGAACCGGTTGCAGACGGTGACGTTGCTGGACGCCATCGAGGAGCACGGGTTCGACGCGGCGTTCGGCGGCGCCCGGCGCGACGAGGAGAAGGCCCGCGCCAAGGAGCGGGTGGTGTCGTTCCGCGACGAGTTCGGCCAGTGGGACCCGAAGAACCAGCGTCCCGAGCTGTGGAACCTGTTCAACACGCGGATCACGCGCGGCGAGCACGTCCGGGTGTTCCCCCTGTCGAACTGGACGGAGCTCGACATCTGGGACTACGTCCGCCGCGAGGGGCTGGAGCTCCCGTCGATCTACTTCGCGCACTCCCGGCAGGTGTTCGAGCGGGACGGGCTGCTGCTGGACGCGCAGACGGGGTTCGCCAACCGGGGCGACGACGAGCCGGCGTTCGAGGCGACGGTCCGGTACCGGACGGTCGGTGACGCGTCCTGCACGGGCGCGGTGAAGTCGGCGGCCGAGTCGCTGGACGAGGTGATCGAGGAGATCGCGGCGACGCGGATCACCGAGCGGGGGCAGACCCGCGCCGACGACCGGACGAGCGAGGCGGCCATGGAAGACCGCAAGAAGGAGGGCTACTTCTGATGGCCACCGCGTCATTCGAGAGCGGGTCGCCGGAGGCGCCGCTGACGCCGGAGCAGGCGCAGGCGTCCGGGAAGCCGATGGACATCCTGCGGTTCGCCACGGCGGGGAGCGTCGACGACGGCAAGTCGACGCTGATCGGCCGGCTGCTGTTCGACTCCAAGTCGATCTTCGAGGACCAGCTGGAGTCGGTGGAGCGGACCAGCGCGGACCGCGGCGAGGAGTACACGAACCTGGCGCTGCTGACCGACGGCCTGCGGGCCGAGCGGGAGCAGGGCATCACGATCGACGTGGCGTACCGGTACTTCGCGACGCCGCGCCGCAAGTTCATCATCGCCGACACCCCCGGGCACATCCAGTACACCCGGAACATGGTGACGGGCGCGTCGACGTCCGACCTGGCGATCATCCTGGTGGACGCCCGCAAGGGCATCCTGGAGCAGTCGCGGCGGCACGCGTTCCTCGCGACGCTGCTGCAGGTGCCGCACCTGGTGGTGGCGGTCAACAAGATGGACCTGGTCGACTACGACCGGGCCACCTACCAGCGGATCGTGGACGAGTTCACCGCGTTCGCCTCCAAGCTGGACGTCACCGACCTGACGTTCGTGCCCATTTCGGCTCTGCACGGCGACAACGTCGTGGAGCGCAGCGTCAACATGCCCTGGTACGAGGGGTCGTCGCTGCTCCACACTCTGGAGCACGTGCACATCGCGTCGGACCGCAACCTGATCGACGTGCGGTTCCCGGTGCAGTACGTGATCCGCCCGCACGCCTCCACCGACCCGGAGCTGCACGACTACCGGGGGTACGCGGGGCAGGTCGCGGGCGGCGTGCTGAAGCCGGGCGACGAGGTGGTGCACCTCCCCTCCGGGCTGACCACGACGATCACGCACATCGACGGGCCGCGCGGCCCGGTCGGGGAGGCGTACGCGCCGATGTCGGTGACGCTGCGGCTGGCCGACGACATCGACATCTCCCGCGGCGACATGATCGCCCGGCCGAACAACCGGCCGGAGGTCGCGCAGGACATCGAGGCGATGGTCTGCTGGATGACCCCGGACCGCACCCTCACCCCGCGGTCCAAGCTGGTCGTCAAGCACACCACCCGCACCGCGAAGGCGATGGTCAAGGACCTGCACTACCGGCTGGACGTCAACACCCTGCACCGCGACGAGCAGGCCGACGGGCTCGCGCTCAACGAGATCGGCCGGATCAGCATGCGGGTGACGCAGCCGCTGTTCGTGGACGACTACAGCCGCAACCGGCTCACCGGCGGGTTCATCCTCGTCGACGAGGCCACCAACAACACCGTCGGGGCCGGAATGATCATCGGTACCCGCTGACCCTCGCGGGCGTCGGCGCGCGGGACCGGACGGCGACCGTCCGGTCCCGCGCCCGTCGCCGTCCCCCCACAACTCAAGCCAAGGCAGGTCGTCGATGCCCCCATCCGTCGGAGTGGTGCTTCCCACGCACAACCGGCCGGAGCTGCTGCGCCGCGCGCTGGAGTCGGTCCTCGCGCAGGACTACGACGGGGAGCTGCGCGCCGTCGTCGTGTTCGACCGCGCCGAGCCGGACACGAGCCTGGCGGGCGACCGCGTCGAGGTGATCGCGAACACCCGCGAGCCGGGCCTGGCGGGCGCCCGCAACAGCGGCATCCTGCACCTGGGCACCGACCTCGTCGCGTTCTGCGACGACGACGACCAGTGGCTGCCCGGCAAGCTCGCGGCGCAGGTCGCGGCGCTGGAGGCGGCGGTGGCGGACGAGCCGGACACGGTGCTGTGCAGCTCGGGCATCCTCGTCGACTTCGACGGCCGGGAGCTGCCCCGGCTCGCCGGGACCGACCGCGTCACCTACGACGCCCTCATCCGCGACCGGATGATGAGCGTGCACTCGTCGACGTACGTGGCGCGCCGCGAGCGGCTCGTCGAGATCGGCATGGTGGACGAGTCGATCCCGGGCAGCCAGGGCGAGGACTGGGACCTCGCGCTGCGCGCCGCGCGCCGCGCCCCGGTCGTGAACGTCGACGTGCCGTACGTCCGGGTGCTGTGGGGGCTGACGTCGTACTACGCGCAGGCGTGGGAGACGAAGGTCGCGGCGCTGGAGTGGTTCCTGGAGCGGTACCCGGAGATCGGCGACGTGCCGGGCGCGGCCGCGCGGGTGTACGGGCAGCTGGCGTTCGGGTGCGCGACCGTGGGGCGCCGCAAGGACGCGCTGCGCTGGTCGGCGCGCGCGCTGAAGGCGAACCCCGCGGAGCGGCGGGTCCCGTTCGCGCTCGCCGTCGCGTCCGGCGCGGTGTCGGGCAAGCGGGTGCTGCTGGCGCTGCACGCGCGCGGGCGGGGGATCTGACCGGTCCCGGGCATGCGGCCTGGGCGATTCCCGCCCGGGCACGTCCGGGCGAACTGTACGGTGATGGGCACGTCGCGGGCATACGCGAAGCAGGCTTACGGGGCCGCCGCGGGTGCCGCGGCACGGCAGGCTTTTCGGTGAGGTGGCATGGCAGTGGACGCCCCCGTGCGGGTGCTGTTCATCGGGGCTCTCGGGCGCAGCGGTACCACGCTGATCGAGCGTCTCCTCGGTGAGCTTCCGGGCACCGTGTCGCTCGGCGAGGTCGTGCACCTGTGGGAGCGCGGCGTCGGAGCGGGCGAGCAGTGCGGATGCGGGGTTCCGTTCCCGGAATGCCCGTTCTGGGGGAAGGTCGGCGAGCTGGCGTTCGGCGGCTGGGACGCCTTCGACCTCGCGGAGTTCCGCGCGGCGAAGGACCCGGTCGACCGCACCCGCCACATCCCGGCGCTGTCGCGCGGCGGCGGCGCCGACGCGGTCCCCGACGACCTGCGCGGGCCGCTCGCCGCGTACGTCCGGTACTACGAGCGGCTGTACGACGCGGTCCGGCGGGTGAGCGGCGCGCGGCTGCTCATCGACTCCAGCAAGCACGCCTCGCTCGCGTTCTGCCTGCGCTCCGCGGCCGCCGGGGGACGCCTCGACCTGCGGGTCGCGCACGTCCTGCGGGACAGCCGGGGCGTGGCGCAGTCCTGGTCCAAGGAGATCCGCCGCCCGGAGGCGACCGAGGCGAGCCCCGAGCAGTACATGGCGCGCTGGTCGCCGCACAAGGTCGCGATGCACTGGAACGCCGCCAACGGGGCGTTCGCGCTGCTGGGGCGCCGCGGCGTCCCGGTGCGGACGGTCCGGTACGAGGAGTTCCTCGCCGACCCGCGCGGGACGCTGCGCGCCATCGCCGAGTTCGCCGGGCTCCCGGTGTCGGACGGCGACCTGGCGTTCCTCGAGGACGACCACGCGACGCTGTCGGCGAACCACACCGCGTCGGGCAACCCGATGCGGTTCACGACGGGACGGGTCGAGCTGCGCCGCGACGACGCGTGGCGCGAGAAGATGCCGCCGGCGCGGCGCCGGGCCGTCACCGCACTGACCCTGCCGCTGCTGCGGCACTACGGATATGTCTGACCGATCCCTTTCCCCTCATCCCTTCCCCCGAGCCGCTGCGAGGAGCCGTTCCGTGCGCGTACGACCGCCCGCAGGCCGCCGCCTGTCCCTCGTCCTGCCCGCGGCCGCCGCGGCGGCGCTGCTGGCGCCGCCCACCGCCGCCCACGCCGACCCCGACATGACGCTCGTGGTCGACTCGGTCGCGGAGGCCGGGTACTACGTGGACTCCGGCGCCAAGTACTTCCAGTCGGACGGCGCGCTGGACCTGCTGCGCGACAACAAGGCGCTGCACTCCCCGGTGTTCGTCGCCGTGCTGCCGCAGGGCCAGTCGCCCGACGCCGTCCTGAACGGCCTCGTCCAGGGCGTGGGCCGCAAGGGCACCTACGCGGTGATCAGCGGGCAGCAGCTGCGGGTCAAGTCGACCGCGCTGCCGCAGTCGCAGGTGAAGTCGGCCTACGACAAGGCGGTCGCGGCGAACGGGTCCCGGCCCGACAAGGCGCTGATCGGCTTCGTGAAGCTGCTGCCGGAGGCGGAGGGGCTGCCGCCCCGCGAGGACCCGAAGAAGATCGAGGAGAAGGCCGCGCAGCCGCCGCTCGCCGAGACGAAGGTCGGCGAGGACAAGGCGCAGGCCAGCGAGCACGCCGAGGCCGTGCAGAACCGGGCGGCGCAGGAGGCGGCGGACGACGGCGGGTTCCCCGTGCTGCCCGTCGCGGGCGGCGGCGTGGTGCTGGTGCTGCTCGCGGGCGGCGGGTTCCTGCTGTGGAAGCGCCGCAGCGCCGCGCCGGCCGCGGCCGCCGCAGCCGGCCCCGGCGGTTCAGCCGCCCCGGGGCCCGGAGCCGGCGCCCCCGGCGCCCCCGGTGCCCCCGGGGCTCCCGGGGCCGCTCCGGCGGCGGGACCGCAGGAGCAGCCACCCGCAGGCCCCCAGGGCGGCCAGCACCCCGGCGCCCCCGGCGGCGGCGAGCACCGGCCCTAGCGCGTCGCCGCGCGCGTCCTCTTCCTCGTCCCGGCAGTTCGGCGGGCAGGGGACGCGCGCGCCGAACACCGGCGCGGCGGCCATCGCCCGCCACGCCCGCAGGGACCGCTCCGAGCTGCGGTAGTCCCAGGCGCAGGTCGGGCCCTCGGGCCGCGCGTGCCGGGCGTCCCAGTGCAGCAGCGCCGTGTACCGGCGGTACTCCGGCCGCTGGAGGAGCGCGGTCGCCTCGGCGAGCCAGCGCGCCTTGCGGCCGGGGTCGGCCGGGTCCTCGACCGTGCCGGTCTCCAGGATCATCAGCTGCTCGTCCGGATGCTTCTCGCCGAACCGGCGGTGCCGCTCGATCAGCTCGCCGAGCGGGCGCCAGCCCTCGTCGCGGCCCCGGCAGGTGAACCAGTTGTAGGCGTCCACGCCGATCGCGTCGACGTGGTCGTCGCCGGGGTAGTAGCGGGCCGCGTCGCGGCCGAACGCCGCGTCCGTCATCGTCCACACGTACCGGACGTTGCGCGCGCCCTCCTCCCGGAACACCGCCACGACGCGGCGCCACGCGTCGGTGTACTCGCGCGGCCGCCCCATGCCCGAGGACGCGCCGTTCTCGGGCTCGTGGTTGAAGGTGAACCACACGTTGCCGGGGAGTTCCTTCAGCGCGCGCGCCTGCCGCCGGATCTCGTCATCGATGGCGCTTCCGGGGGGCGCCGAGGCGATGTCGGCCCACCGCAGCTTCGAGCCGTCCGGGCGGCGCGCCTTCACCGAGATGAAGAAGACGTGCGAGCGGGCCCGCGACCGGACGAAGTCGTCCACGACCGGCTCGCCCCACCGCCGGAACACCCGGACGGCGCCGAGCGGGCGCCCGGTCTCGCGCTCCCGCTCGGCGAGGTCGGCGTCGCCGTGCGCGGTGGCGCCGAGCAGCATCGGCGCGCGCCCGCCGTCCGGCGCGGCGGACCCGGTGGCCGGCGCGGTGGCGGGCGCGGCGGCGGGGGAGGGGGACGCCGCCCGCGCGGGCCCGGCCCCGGCGACCGGCGCGGCGGTCGCGGCGCAGAGCGCGGCGCCCGCCAGCAGCGCCGCCGCGCCGCGGCTCCGCCGCGGCCGCGCCGGGTGCGTCACCGGCTGTCCCGCGGCTGCATCAGGAACAGCAGGTGGCTGCCGCCCGCGGCGGCGGACAGGAACGTTCCCGCGCGGGCGCCCTGCGCGAGGATGATCGGGCCGGGCCGGGCGCGCGGCAGCCGGCTGCCGGCGCCGAGCTGCCCCTTGCCGTCGGCTCCCCAGGTCAGCGCGCTGCCGCCGGCGAGCAGCGCCACCCCGAACCCGTCGCCGGCCCGGACGCCGGTGACGCCGCGCAGCCGGGGCGTGTGGGAGCCCTTCACCGGGACGGGACGGGCGGACGGCCGCGTGCCGCCGTCGCCGAGCTGCCCGTTGCCGTTCGAGCCCCACGCCACGATCGTCCCGTCCTCCAGCAGCGCGTAGTTGTGGTTGCCGCCCGCGGCGACCGCGGTGACGTCCCCCAGCGGGGCGCCGCCGGACGGGCCGGCGACCGGGGCGGGCGCCCAGCGGCCCTGGACGGTGCCGTCGCCGAGCTGGCCGTGGTCGTTCTTGCCCCAGGCCAGCACGGTGCCGTCCCGCAGCCGGGCGATGGCGTGCTTCTTGCCCGCGGCGAGCTCGGCGACCCCGGTGAGCTGCCCCTGCCCGCCCGCGCCGCTGACGGGTGCCGGCAGGGCGCGGGCCCGCACGCCCCCGGTGCCGAGGATCCCGGCGAGGTTGCCGCCCCAGGACAGGACGCGCCCGTCCCGCAGCGTGACGAGGCACGCCTGGTCGCCCGCCGCGATGGACGTGACGCCGGTGAGCGGCGCGTCGCCCTCCGGGGTGCGGACGGTCGTCGGGAGGGCGGGGGCCTCGGTGGTGCCGATGCCGCGCTGGCCGCTGCCGCCCGCGCCCCACGTCACGACCCGTCCGTCCGCCAGCAGCGCGAGCGACAGGTTCCCGGAGGCGGCGATACCGCTGACGCCCCGCAGCTCGCCCTCGGCGCCGTCCGGGGCGCGCACCGGGACGGGCACGGACCTGGGCTTGCTCGTGCCGTCGCCGAGCTGCCCGTTGCTGTTGGCGCCCCAGGCGAGGACGCGCCCGTCTTCGAGCAGCGCGAGCGAGTGCCGCTTCCCGGCGGCGAGGGCCTTCACGCCGGTCAGCGTGCCCCGCCCGGTCGGGGCGCGGACGGGCCCGAGCGCGACGTCGAACCCGTCGGCCTTGCGGCCGAGCTGGCCGAAGTCGTCGAGGCCGACGCTCCAGACCTCCCCGGCCGTCGCGGCGGGCGCGGTGGGGCGGGTGTCCTCGGCGTCGGCGCCGCCGCAGGCGGCGGTCAGGGCGAGGCAGAGGGCACCGGCCGCGGCGGGCGCCGCGGCCGTCCGCAGGGACCTCACGGACGCCGGTCGGGCATCGTGCGGTCCGGCGGCAGGCCGGCGCCCGGCCACATGCCGTCGGGGACCGTGCGGTCCGGCGGGAGCATTCGTTCTTCCATGGGCGGGACGGTCCGTTCTGCGGGGGTGGACGCGGCGGTGGGGCCCCGGCCGGCGCCGCGGCGCCGCAGCAGGGCCTTGAACGCGGTGAGCGACAGCCGTTCCCGGCCGGTCCAGAGCAACACCGCGTATCCGGCGGTCCCGAGGGCGACGCCCAGCGCCAGCGCCGGGACCGTCGCGCCCAGTGCCGCCTGGACGCTCACCGGGAGCATACCGAAGCAGATGACGGCATAAGCGATAGATCGCCACAATCCGGCACCGGTGGGAAGGATGCCCAGAATCCGGTGGATCTGCAGCAGCGGCAGCACGTTCCGCGTGGCGAGCGCCGCGGCCCGCGCCGCGGCCGCGCCCGGCACCCCGAACAGCGGGATGAGCACCACGTTCAGCACCATGTTCACCGCCAGCGCGGCGGCGTTGTTGCCCAGGCTGAGCCCGCTGCGCCCCGCCATCAGCAGGACGACGTCCGCCGGGCCGATCGCCGTCGCCAGCAGCATCGTCAGCGCCAGCACGATCGTGGTGCTCCGCCCCTCGTCGGCGTACTCGGGACTGAACACCATGAGGAACACGTGCGCCCCGGCGGCGAGCGTCAGGTACAGCGGCCAGGTGACGGCGACGGTCCACGTCGTCCCGACCGCCATGACCCGCTGGGCGCCCGCGACGTCCTCCGTCGCCATGTGCCGGCTCACCGCCGGCTGCATCACCTGCTGCAGCGACTGCGCGGCGAGCTGCCCGAACACGATGAACCGGGTCGCGGCCGTGTAGATCGCGGCCTCCCGCGGGGAGGCGAGCGCGGCGATGAGCACGATGTCCGAGCGCTGCAGCGCGGTCTGGCAGATCTGCGCCAGCGAGCGCGGCGCGGTGAACCGCCAGAACGGCCCCGCGAGGTCGCGGACGGGCGCGGGCGCCCCGCCGCCCCCCGCGCGCCGCGCGAGCGCCCGGTACTGGACGGCCGCGATGAGCACGCCCGGCACGTACGGCAGGCTCCACGCCAGCGCCAGGACGGCCGCGTCGCCGTCGACGGCGTACGCGACCAGCACCCCGGCGACCTGCGCCACCTGCCGGAAGATCTTGTCGACCAGCACGGTGGGCCGCATCGAGCCGTGCCCGCGCGTCGCGGCCAGCAGCGCGTCCTGCGCCGCCGCCGCGGGCAGGAACAGGCCGAGGACCCGCAGCATCGCCGTCGTCTCGCCGGGCGCGTCGCCGTGCACCAGCGCCGCGAACCACGGCGCCGTGGCCACCATGGCCAGCCCGGCCAGGCACGCGGTCGCCAGGACGGGGACGAGCGCGATCGGCACCGTGCGGCGGGCGTTCGCCCGCGCGCCCAGCGCCAGGTGGTGCGGGACCCAGCGCAGCAGGCCCGCGTCGCTGCCGAGCCCCGACACCGCGTTCAGGATGAGGAACAGCGACGTCGCGGCGAAGAACGCGCCCGCCAGCGCCTCGTCGTACGTCCGCACGACCGCGACGATCAGCACGAACCCCATGAGCCCGGCGCACATCGCGCCGACGAGGTTCAGCGCGCCGCCGCGCGCGAGCTTGCCGAGATCGGCGTTCGCGCCCCCCGGCGGACCGGGGGCGCCGGATGTCGCGGTGGTCATCTGCCCTCAGAGGTGGAAGTCGTCCCGGGTCCGGTTGGTCGGGCTGCCCTCGTCGGCGCCGCCCGCGACCGACTTGTCCTGCGGGTCCGGGGTGTCGCGGCCCGCGAGCCGGTCGGACCCGAAGTGCTGCGACGCGCCGCGCGTCCCGTGCCGTCCGGTGCCGCGCCCCGAGGCCGGGCGCCGGTCGGCGGGCTTGTCGGAGCGCCGTCGCCCGGCCGTCCCGTTCGCCGGGGGACTCGCCGGAGGACTCGACGGGGGAGTCGAGGGAGGGCTCGCCGGGGGACTCGACGGGGGGCCGGCCGGCGGCGGCGACTTCGCCAGGCCGCTCGCGGTCGGCGTGCCCTGCGGCGGGCCGCTCTGGGCCGGGCCCGCCTGGCCGGGGCCGCCCTGGGGGCCCTTCGGCGGCGGGCTCTTGGGCGGCGGGCTCTTCGGCGGGCCGCTCTTGCCGGGACCGGCGGGCAGCGCGGGCAGCTGCACCGTCGTGTTGGTGTCGGACTCGTCGACCGGCGGGCGGGCGCCGCCGCGCGGCGGCGCGGACCGCCGCCCGCCGCGCGCCCGGCCCTCGCCGCGCCCCTCGCCACGTCCCTCGGCGCGTCCGTCGCCCGCGTCGCCGGTGCGGCCCCACTCGCCGGGCGGGCCGGAGCGGCGCCGGTCGGCGGCGCGCCCGCCGGGCTGCTGCTGCGCGGGCGCCGGGCGGGGCGCGGTGGCGTGCCGGACGGGCCGCGGCGGGACGCCCGACGACGACTCGATGACGACGCCCAGCACCGTGGAGCCCGCGTGGACGACCTCCGCGTACGCCTGCTGCAGGTCCTCGCGGGTGGTGACGCCGTCCTGGACGACGAGGACGACGGTGTCGACGAGCGTGCACAGCGCCTGCGTGTCGGCGTCGTGCACGTCGGGCGCGTTGATCAGCACGAAGTCGGCGCGGTCGCGGAGGGTGTCGACGGCGTCGCGCATCCGCGGGCCGCTGAACCGGTGCGAGGCGGCGGCCGGGTTCGTGCCGCGCGGCAGCAGCCGCAGCTGCGAGTCGGCGTGGATGAGCAGCGCCGCCGGGTCGGTCCCCTTGAGCAGGATCTCCGACAGGCCCTTGCCGGGCGGCAGCCCGAACGACGCCGCCGGGTCCGGCTCGTCGGCCGTCGCGTCCACCAGGATCGTGTCCGACCCCGCGTAGGCGAGCGCGACCGCCAGGTTCGTCCCGGTCGTCGAGGTGGTCGTCGCGGGCGTCGCGCCCGCCACCAGCATCGTGATCGGCGTCGCCTGGATGTTCGCGACGATCCCCGACCGCAGCCGCCGGTACGCCTCGCCCGCCGGGGTGCGCGCCCCGTCCGCCAGCGCCAGCTCCCCGCCCGCGCCGGGCGGCACGATGCTCAGCACCCGCAGGCCCATCGCCTCGACCTGCTCGCCGGTGCGCAGCCGCCGGTCGAGCCGCTCCCGGGTCAGCACCAGCGCCAGGCCGAGCAGGGCGCCCGCGACGAGGCCGGCCGCGCCGAAGATCCCGATCCGCGCGACGCCCGCGCCGCCCGTCGCCGCCGCCGGGTTGATCACCTGGCCGGGCTCCACCGGGGTGCTGCTGACGTCGTTCTTCTGCTCGTCGATCACGCCGAGCTGGTTGGCGTACGCGGTGATGCGCTGCCCCAGCAGGGTGCGCTGCGCGCTGGACGCGGTCGCGAGCTGCTGGTTGGCCTGCGTCATGTTCTCCTGAACCTTGGCGGCCTGCTCCTCCAGCTTCTTCAGCTTGCCGTCGATGACGGCCTGCGCGCGCTGCTGCCGGTACTTCAGGTACGCCTCGGCGAACGCGCGCGCGCCCTTCTCGGCGCCGTCGCCGCTGCTCGCGTTGTAGACGATGTTCAGGATCTGCGTGTTCGGCGGGACGACGGTCGACACGTTCGCCCGCAGCGTGGAGACGTCCTCGCCCTTGAGCTTCTGCTGGACGAGCTCGGCGACCGCGTCGGTCTGCACGAGCTGCGCCTCGGTCTCCAGGTTGATCAGGTCGTCGCCGCGGCCCTCGGGGGAGTAGGGGTTGCCCTCCAGCGGCGACACCAGCACCGACGCGGTCGCCGAGTACTGGGCGGGGAGCAGGACGCCCGCGCCGACGCCGGCCACCGTGCCCGCGACCACGAGGGCGATGAGCAGGCGCATGCGGCGCCGGAGCATCGCGACCAGCTGGCCGCGTGCCTCCGCCGAGTGCTCAACCGCCACATCGATTCCCTTCGCTCGACTCGCTCGTCCAGAGCCGGGTCGTCAACGCCATGACTTTATCTTCCGTTCACCTACGTTGGTCCGTCTCAACGGCCGGCGGGCTCGGCCAGAATCAGCCCCCGCGCGGGCACGGCCGTCTCGGCCAGCACCGCGATCCCGCGCGCGACCTCGACGTCGACGGTCGTCCCCCGCTCGGCCACCACGACCGTCAGATCGCAGAACGTCGCCAGCGTCAAGGTGTCCACGCTGGCCAGTTCGGGTCCGGTCACGATCACGATCTCGGCCTCCGCGCGGGCCCGGTCCACGGCCTCCCGCAGGCTCCGGTCGCCGTCGGTGATCCGCACCGTCCGCCGGACGCAGTTCGCCGTCTCCGGGAACGCCCGCGACGTCTGGACGTCCCCGTCCGCGCCGTCCTGGCGCAGCACCAGCAGCATGGTGGACGAGCCGCCGTTCGCGCACAGCCGGGCCAGCTCCCGCGCCGCCGGCAGCGCCGCCCCGGCGGGCGCGCCGGCCAGCAGGACGCACCGCGCCTCCTCGTCGAACACCAGGTTCCGCAGCCGCCGGCACGTCCCGTCCCGGTCGGCCTCGTCGGGCGCCGTGCGGCCGAACACCGGGATGTCGGTGCGCAGCACGACCGACTCCTCGTCGCGCACCCGGCGCGGCCGGCGGTCCCGCAGCAGCGCGATGCCGAGCGCGAGCGTCAGCCCCGCCGCCGCGCCGGTGGACAGCGCGACGTCCCGCCGCCGGTTCTCCGTGCGCTGCGGCAGGCTCGCGTACCGGATGATCTCGCCGCTCTCGAGGTCGGCGCCGTCGATCGCGGAGAGCTGGTTGCGGACCTCCTTGAGCTGCTTCTGCACGGCCTGCCGCCGGGTCCGCGCCGTCAGCTGCGACTGCGACGCGTTCTCGTCGGGGAACGTCTTGAGCTGCTCCTCCAGCACCGACTCGCGCCGGGCCAGCGATTCGCGGTTGCGCTGCCGGACGCCGCCGAGGATCTGGTGCCGCAGGTTCAGGTAGGACTCGCCGACGATCGCGGCGCCGTCCCGCGCCTGCTCCGGCGTCGGCGCCCGCACGCCGATTTCCAGCACCCGCGTGTTCGACGGCACGGTGATGGTCACCCGCTCCCGCAGCGCCCGCGGCGACCCCCGGAAACCCGGGACCGTCGCGAGCCGCTCGATGACCTCGTCGGACCGGACGAGCTGCGCCTCGGTGTCGACCGTGGACGGCTTCGGCGGGCGGGTGTCCTCCGCGTCGTCGCCCGGCCCCAGCAGCTGCCCGATGTGCAGCGGCACGCGCGGCGCCAGCACGTTCACCGTCGACACGTAGCTCTTCGGCGCCAGCACCGCGACGAGCAGCCCGCTCGCCCCGAACAGGGCGGGCAGGACGCAGAACAGCACGAGGTGCCGCCGGGCGAACCGCGCGTACCGGGTCAGCGGGACGGCGTCCGGATCGCGGACGACCGGTTCGCGGGGCCCGCGGCCCGGCGGCACCGGGCGGCCGGGACGCCCGCGGCGCCGTCTCATCGCCGCCAGGGCGGCACCTCGCCCAGCAGGTCCGCCAGCCGCTCGTCGTAGGGCCGGAAGTGCTCGTCCAGCCGCGCGCGCAGCGCGTCCGGCATGGGGGAGCGGGGCCGCGCGTTGGTCTGCTCGAACTTGGCCGGGTGGACGCGCGGCAGCCCGAGCCGGTCGAGGATCCGGTCGTACACGGGCTCGGGCGTCGCGAAGAAGTCCTCCGCGAAGACCACCATGACCCGGTCGCGGCCGAACAGCTCGAACAGCACCTCGATCTGCTCGACGTACCGGCTCCGGTCCAGGTACGCCTGGTGCCGGTGCGCGTGGCTCAGGTACGCCGGGTCGGCGGCGATCTTCTCGAGTTCGCCCGCCAGCCGCTCCGGCTCCAGTTCCAGCGCCCGCTCGAACTCCTCGGTCTCGAACCCGCGCATCAGCTCGTGCCGGTGCGCCGAGTACGCCCGCTCGACCGGGTCGCGCAGCGTCGCGAGCAGCTTCACGCCCGGCAGGTCCGCCGCGATCCGCCGCGGCGCCAGCGGGTGGTGCATGTAGTAGCCCGCGGACTCGAACGCGATCGGCTCGACGCCGTCCAGTCCGGCCGCCTCCAGCCGCTTGCGGGCGGCGGCGCGGCGCGGGAAGTGCCCCTGGTACCAGGCCATGCCGCGGTGGTACTCGACGTCGAAGTAGTGGACGCCCTTGTGGAAGTTCGGCTGGACGAGCGCCGGGTGCTCGGCGAGCGCCCGGAACAGCGACGTGGTCCCGCCGCGCTGGGTGCCGACCATCAGCAGGCCGGGCAGCATGCGGGAGTCGGCGGTGAGCCGGCCGACGGTGCGGGTCGCGCCGCGCCCGGCCTCCTTGAGCCACTGGGGTGCGTCGCGGCGGGAGATCACGGGGTTCCTCCGGAGGGCTGTGCGGTGTGCTCGGCGAGCATGTGGAGAAGGCCGTCGGCCTGGGCGCGGACCGCCTCGCCGCGCGGGCCCGTCCCGGCGCGCTGGTAGCGGCAGCACAGCGCCAGCAGGTAGAGGTCCAGGGTCGCCTCGGCCGCCGCCGCGGACAGCCCGAGCGGGGCGGCGCGTCCGCTCCTGCAGACGGTAGTGCACGAGGTCGAAGCCGAGCGGCACGCGCGGCTCGAACCGCTCCCAGTCCCACAGCCGCAGGACGCCCCGGTGCCACGCCATGTTCCACGGCGTCCAGTCGCCGTGCCACGCGCCGAACTCCAGGTCGAGGGCGCCGTGCCGGGCCTCGATCTCCGTGATCACCGCGTCGAGGCGGGCGGCGCGGGCGGGGTCGCCGAGCGCGGCGGGCGTGCCGCGGACGGCCTCCCAGAACGCGCTGCCGGCGAGCCGCTCGCGGGCGAGGCCGTCCACGCCGGCCAGCGCGAGCATCGCCGCGACGGGCGCCTCCTCCCGCGGCCGCCGGCCGCGGGCGCTGGTCGGCAGCGGGGACAGCACGAGCAGCGTCATCCCGTTCCACTCGCCGTGGTGCAGGACGCGCGGGACCTCGACGCCGGGCGGCGTGCGGTCCGCGAGGTGCTCGAGCGCGGCGGCCTCGTCGGCGATGAGGGCCCGCGTCGCCTCGTTGTCGCCGACCTTGACGAACGCGGCGGCCCGTCCCTTCGGCGTCAGCGCGTGCAGGATCGGCTTGCGGTTCGCGCGGGCCGCCGGGCCGAGGCCGATGACGACGACGACGTCCCGGCCGAGGATCTCGCCGAGCCGGTCCTCGACGGACGGCCCGCCGCCGCGCACGGTGATCCGGTCGCGGAGCGTCCGGCCGGGCAGCCCGGTGCGGGCGGCCGCGGCGCCCGCCGCGCGGGCGAGCCGCTGCTTGGCCGTCAGGTCGTGGCTGTAGCGGCGCAGCGCCGCCGCCGCGACGCCCGCGCGTCCGGCCGGCAGCAGCAGGCGGGGCGCCGCGGCGTTCGGCAGGAAGCGCAGTTCGCGGTCGGCCCGCCCGGACGCGTCGCCGGGGAAGGAGACCTCCGCGCCCGGCCACAGGTCCGCCACGGTCTCCACCCAGGGACCGGCGAGGTCGCTCATGACGCCGCCTCGCCGCGCTTCGCCGCGCGCGCGTCCCGTTCGGCGCGCCACATCAGCGCGACCGCGATCATCACCGTGTACAGCGGTACCTCCACGATGTCGTAGACGAAGAGGAAGAGCCCGGACGCGACGAGCACGCAGCACCCGGCGAGCGAGTAGGCCGTGTGGTCGCGCCAGTGGCGGCCGAAGCGCCTCAGGAAGAATGCCAGGAAGGCGAGGGTGCCGCCGAGTCCGTGCGCGAAGACCAGCAGCCACAGGTGGCCCTGGGTGCCGAGCGGCGGCACCGCGCACGCGTCGCAGTCGGGCCGCGACCCGCCGCCCACCGAGTTGAAGTTGCCCTGGACGTCGCGGGTGGAGCCGAACCCGACGAGCGGCGACCCGGTCACCGTGGCCTGCACCGTCTCCACCGCGAGCTGGACGCGGCGGTTGTTGCTGTGCGGGTTGTTCAGCCGGTCGCTGATCATGCCGGGCAGCGGGGAGAACGCCACGACGACCGCGCCGACCGCGAGCACCGCCGCCGCGCGCGTCGCCATCTTCCAGCCGCCCGCGATGACGATGGACAGCGCGGCGTACCCGGCGATGAGCGCGAGCGCCAGCCACAGGCCCCGGTTCAGCGAGTACACGACCGGCCACAGCGACATGACGAGGATCGTGATCCCCGCGACGCGCTTCGTCCCGCGCGCCCGCGCCACCCACGTGATCAGGAAGAACGGGAGGAACAGCGCGTACGCGGCGCCCCAGGTGTTGGCGTACGCGAACGGCGCCATCGGCCGCGCCTGCTCGTACCCGAGGATGGACTCCACCTCGGCCGTCTTCGGGTGGACGATGTCCTCGATGAACGCGTTGGACGCCAGCGAGTTCGGCAGCAGCATCTCCACCGGCGACGTGAGCTGCAGGTTCGGCATCAGCAGGCCGATCATGCCGCCGACGGTCGTCACGATGAACATGACCCCGAGGAGGTTGCCGATCTTGCCCGTGGGCAGGTCGCGCTCCTTGGTGTTGCCGATGTAGAGCAGCACGATCGTGCAGGCGAGGTACCAGGCGTACCGCCAGAAGAACACCAGCAGCCGTCCGGCGCCGCCGCTCTGCTGCGTGCCGGGCACCTCGGCCCAGAGGGTCGCCGCGCCGAACAGCACCCAGACCAGGAACAGCAGCCACGGGCCGAAGCCGCGCGGGACGACGATGCGGTCGCGGCGGCGCCACAGGTACAGCCCCATCGGGACCGCCATGATCATGAAGATCAGCGCGCCGAGGCCGAGCAGCCACCACAGCGGGAACAGCAGGAAGATCGCCGTCAGCGGCCAGCCGGGCCGCAGCCGGACGAGCGGCGGGTCCGCCCGCGCGGGCAGCCGGGGGAGGCCGGGGTCCGGCTCGTCCGGGACGCCCGCTCCCGCGCGCCGCCCGGCGGGGGAACGTCTCGTCACCGTGCCGGCCACGTGCCCCTCCCTTTACCGTTCGAAGTACTGGATCCTAACCGCCGCGCCGGGATGCGCCGGATGTCCCGCATGATGCACGAGCCGCGCCGTCCCGCGTGGCCACCTTCGGGCAACCGGGTGAAATGTGGGGGTTCACCCGGAGGTGTGGGGCTCGCAGGCGGTAGTGTTACCCGGCTTGACGCCCGTGAGGCAGGGCGTATCGGGGGATGTCGTTCGATCGGCAGGACGGTTGAGGAGAACACGCGTGCGCTGGAGAAGACTGTGCACCTTGGCCACGGCGACGGCACTGGCCGCCGCCGGGCTCGGCGTCGCCGGAGTCGGGACGGCCGCCGCCGCCCCGGGCGGCTCCCTGGTCAGCGAGAACCCCGTTGACTTCACCCCCCACGTCCAGGACGGCTCGGTCAAGGCGATCGTCCAGGTCGGTGACACCATCTACCTCGGCGGCTCGTTCACCCAGGTCAAGGAAGCGGGCGCGAACAAGCCGGTGGTGAACCGCGCCCGGCTGCTGGCCTTCGACGCCACCACCGGACGGCTCGACACGGCCTTCGACCCCGCCGTCGACGCGGGCGAGGTCAGCGCCATCCTGCCCGCGCCCGACGGCGAGAGCCTCTACATCGGCGGCAGCTTCAACGCCGTCGACGGGCAGACGCACCGCAAGCTCGCCCGGATCGACGCCGCGACCGGCGCGCCGATCGCCGGGTTCCAGCCGGACCTCACCGGCCGGGTCCGCGACCTGCGGATGGCCGGCGGACGGCTCTACGTCGCCGGGCAGTTCACCCACGTGAGCGGCGTCGCGCAGCCCGCGTTCGCCACCCTGAACCCGACCACCGGCGCCCGCGACGCGTTCTACGACCTGGAGGTCGCCGGCACCCAGAACGGCGGCTACACCGCCGTCATCAAGATGGACGTCACCCCGGACGGCTCCCGCCTCGTCGGCGTCGGCAACTTCACGTCCGTCGGCGGCCAGTCCCGGCCGCAGATCTTCATGCTCGACCTGACGGGCTCCAAGGCGGCCCTCGCGAACTGGCACACGGCCCGGTACGCCGACCAGTGCTCGCCGTCGTTCGACACCTACATGCGCGACGTCGATTTCGCCCCGGACGGCTCGTTCTTCGTCGTCACCACCACCGGCGGCCACCGCGGCTCCACCCAGATGTGCGACACGCACGCCCGCTGGGAGAACGCCGCCAACGGCACCGGCAAGCAGCCCACCTGGACGAACTGGACGGGCGGCGACACCTCCTACGCCGTCGAGGTCACCGACGACGCCGTCTACGTCGGCGGCCACTTCCGCTGGGCCAACAACCCGTTCGCGGCCGACAAGGCCGGCCAGGGCGCGGTCGCCCGCGAGGGCATCGCCGCCCTCGACCCGCTCACCGGACTCCCGTTCACCTGGAACCCGGGCCGCACCCGCGGCGTCGGCGTCTTCGACATCCTCGCCACCGGCCAGGGCGTGTGGATCGGCAGCGACACCGACATCGCGGGCGGCGAGACGCACCAGAAGGTCGCGATGTTCCCCGCCGCCGGCGGCACCGCGCTGCCGGTGCTGGAGCCCGGCGAGCTGCCCGGCGAGGTGTACTACGCGGGCGGCATCGGCGCCGGCGCCCAGAACTACCTCAAGCACCGCTCGTTCGACGGCTCCACCGCCGGGCCCGAGCAGACCGGCTCCACCGCCGGCGTCGACTGGCGCTACGCCCGCGGCGCGTTCATGCTCAGCGGCCGCCTCTACTACGGCGGCTCCGACGGCGGCTTCTACTCCCGCACGTTCGACGGCACCTCGCTCGGCGCGCAGACCCCGATCGACACCGCCGACCAGCTCGTCCCGATGACGACCTGGCACTCGCAGGTCAGCACCGTCCAGGGGATGTTCTACTCGGACGGCAAGATCTACTACACCCGCGGCGACGCGGCCCTGCACTACCGGCACTTCACGCCGGAGAGCGGCGTCGTCGGCGCGATCGAGTACACCGCCACGAACAACCTCGCTTCGGTCGACTGGCGGAACGTCGGCGGCATGTTCGTCTCCGGCGGGAAGCTGTACTACGTCGACAACACCAACGGGAACCTGCGCGCGGTGAACTTCGCCGCGGGCGTCCCGGGCGGCACGTCCGTGCTCGTGGACGGCGGCGACTGGCGCGGCCGCACGGTGTTCCTGCACGCGGCCGAGCCCAACGGCAAGCCCACGGCCGCCTTCACCCGCACCTGCACCGGCCTCGACTGCTCGTTCGACGGCTCCGCGTCCAGCGACGCCGACGGCACCGTCGAGTCCCTCGCGTGGGACTTCGGCGACGGCGGGACCGGCACCGGCGTGACGCCGCAGCACACCTACGACGAGCCCGGCGAGTACACGGTGAAGCTCACCGTCACCGACAACCGGGGCGGCACCGGCACCGCCGAGCAGACCGTCACGGTCGCCGAGGACCGGGTGCCCGTCGGGTTCCGCGGCACCGCCGGCTTCAACGAGAACACGACGAGCGCGGCCGTCACCGTGCCGCCCGGCGTCCAGGCCGGCGACGCGATGCTGCTGTTCGCGACCATGAACACCGACTCGTCCGACGTCACCCCGCCCGCCGGGTGGACCGAGGTCGGCACGCAGACGAACGGCGCCTCCCGGTCCACGCTGTGGCGGAAGGTCGCGGGGGCGGGCGACGCCGGGTCCGCCGTCACCGTCGGCCTCGGCGACTTCGCCAAGGTCTCCCTGCGGCTCGTCGCCTACTCGGGCACCGCGGCGTCCCCCGTCGCGGCGTCGGCGAAGGCGACCGACAACGCCGCCGAGCACAGCGCGCCGCAGGTCGCGGTGACCGAGCCCGGCAGCTGGGTCGTGTCCTACTGGTCCGACAAGTCGTCCACCACGACGGCGTGGACGCCGCCGTCGTCCGGCGAGCAGCGCGCCGTGAGCATCGGCAGCGGCGGCGGCCGCGTCACGTCGCTGCTCGTCGACAGCGGCGGCGCCGTCGCCACCGGGAACCACGGCCCCCTCACCGCGACGACGAACGCGTCGAGCCGCGGCCTGATGTGGACGGTCGTCCTGCGTCCCGCCGCCTGACCCGACGCACGGCGAGGCCCGCCCGGATCCGTTCCGGGCGGGCCTTCGCCGTCGAACGCGGACGCCGGACGAGCGTCACCGCGGCCGGGGCCCCCGCCCCTCACGGGCGGCCCAGGGGCCGAACGCGACGGCCCGCCCGGAGCCGGTGCTCCGAGCGGGCCGTCGCCGTGGTGGGTGGTGCGCCGGTGGGCGCGGGTCAGCAGAAGTCGTTCCACGCCTTGATGCTGGGCGCGTCGAGGAGGCGGAAGTCGCCGGTGGGCCAGTCGAGGTCGAAGTAGGCGACCCACAGGGCGTTCTTCTGCTCCAGGTACCGCGTCATGGACCGCAGCCACGCGGCGCGCTTCGCGCCGTCGTCGCCCGGGATGAGGTGGGCGCCCGTCTCGGCGACGCCGAACGGCAGGTCCTCCTGCGCGCTGACCTCGAGCACCTTCCCGTACATCTCGTCGGGCGTCTGGTACCGGCTCTTGGCGAGGTTGTAGGTGTCCCAGCCGAGGACGTCGATGACGTCCCGGCCCGGGTAGTAGTCGCGCCAGTTCCGCCGCGACTCCGGCTCCAGGCTCCAGCTCATGAGGACGAGCGTGGCCTTCAGCCGCGGGTTGTCCGCGCGGTCGGCGAGCCCGGCGAGGCGCCGCCACGCGGCACGGTAGTCGGCCGCCGTGAAGTGGCCGTCCGCGATGTTGTCCTCGGGCTCGTGGTAGTACACCCAGTAGACGTCCCGGTCGTCGGGCGCCTCCGCGAACCACCGCGCCATCTTCGCGTCGTGCTTCCCGGCGAGGACGTCCCGCGGGTTCATCTTGAACGAGACGACGGTCGGGCGCTTGCCGAGCTTGTCGCCGAACCGGCCGGGCCACGCGCCGGGCGTGCCCGGGTAGAACTGGCGGACCATGTCCAGGCGGCCGTAGCGGCGCTCGGCCTCCGCGAGGGCCTCCAGGTGGGTCTGCCCCCGGTCGACCTCCAGCGAGACGCCGCACAGCGTCCTGGCGTCCGTCCTGGAGCCGCCGCCACCGCCCCCGCCGCTCGCGTCGGGCTTGCGGGACGACGGCGCGGGCGCCGGGGCCGCGTCGCGGGCCTGCGGCGGCGACGCTTCGGGCGCCGACGGGGACGGGCTCGGCGCCGTGCTCGCCGTCGGCGCGGGCGCCGCGGCGGGCGCGTCCGGGGACAGGACGAGCCGGGGCCCCGCCGCGGTCTCGCCCGCCCGGAACCGGGCGGACGTGTGCCGCTGCGCGTTCACGAGGGCGAACGCGTAGTCGCCGGGCCCGTCGATCCAGCGGCTGACGTCGACCGTCACCCGCTCGTCCGGCCCGCCGGGGGCGTCCGGGCGGGGCAGCGGCACCCGGGCCAGCGGCCGTCCCGCGTGGGGCCGGTTCCGCCAGGACGTCTCGTGCTCCGACCAGCCGCCGGGCAGCGCCCGCAGCTCCACGTCCGCGGGGAGGTGGTCGAACCGCTCGAGGGTCAGCTCCAGCCGCGCCGACCGGAACGGCGCCGCCGTCGACGGGACGGTGAACGCCAGGTAGCCCTCGGTGTGCCAGTCGGGCCACGCGGCGGCGCTCACGACGGCGTGCGCGCCGCGGACCGAGTCGGGCTCCTCGCGGCTGACGTAGGTGTCGGCGGACGCGGGCACGACCGTGATGCGCTCGCTGCCGTCGACCGGGGCCGTCCGGTACAGGTCGCCGGGGGCGAGCACCACGCCGGCGCCCGCGGCGGCGGCGAGGACGGCGCCGAGCGCGGTCACCCGCAGCGCCCGCCGCCGGGTGCGGGACCGGGACCGGGCCCGCGCGGCGGCGGCCCGGCGGGCGCGGCGGTTCCGCGGCGGACGCCCGTCCGGACCGGCGGGACGTCCGAAGCTCGGCGGCGTCTCACCGCGCCGTTCCCACCCCGTCATGCCCGCTCCTCTCGCCAGTGCAGACTTACCGTAGCGGGAACATCCCGATCCGCCCATGGAACTCGCGGCCGAGCTGGTCGGTGTCACTGCCCACCAGCAGGCCCTTGGGGGTCGCGACGAGCGCCTCGACGCCGTGGCCGCGGCTGCGGGTCGGGTTCCACGACAGCGCCTTGCCGGTCTTCGGGTTCAGCGCCGCGATGCCGGGACGTGCGGCGGCGCCCGGACCGGGGGAGTCGGAGCCGTACGGGTTGTCCATCCAGCGCTGGTGCCCGCCGACGTAGACGGCGGCGCCGGTGACGGCCGTGGACAGCAGCGTGTCGCCGCCGGTGTGGTTGACCCACGTCGCCTTCTGGCCGGAACCGGTCTTGTTCGTCTCGAAGCGGGCGGCGGTGTCGCACATCTGGCGGGGCCCGTACGGGCCGCCGGTCGTCGTGACGACGAAGTACGAGCCGTCCGGGGAGAAGTCCATGCCGCGCATGTAGGTGTCGAACGCCGTCCGGTTGCAGGGCGACGTGTACGCGTCGGTCGCCCAGGTGGACAGCTTCGCCGTCTTCGCCGTCTCGATCATCGCGAGCTGGTAGCGGCGCTGCCCCTCGGCCCGGGTGAAGGTGCCGTTGACGACCAGCCGGGTGTCCTGCGGGTTCACGATGAGGTTCTGGACCTTCAGCTCGCCCGCGCGCGGCTCGCTCAGCGTGATGTCGAACGTCGGGTCGACGGCCCCGGTGGCGGCGTTGAGGCGCGCGAGCCCGGTGACGGCCGTCTTGCCGACCTGCGTGAACGTTCCGCCGACGTACAGCCGGGCGTCGCGCCGCACCATGCTCGACACGCGCCCCCACGGGATGGCGGGCTTGAACGACGGCACGACCTTGCCCGTCGACACCTGGAGCAGCGCGAGGGGGCCGGTCTTGACGCCCGCGACGTTCTTGAACCGGCCGCCCACGTACACCGTGCCGTCGGGGCCGGGCTGCAGCGCGTAGACGGTCCCGTCGATCTGCGGGACGAACGTCGTGGTGATCTTGCCGGTGGCCAGGTCGAACGAGAACAGGTTCGTGCGGGCCGCCGCCTTCGCGTTCCGGCCCGCGTTGCGCACCTGCTCGAAGTTGCCGCCGACGACGACCGTGGAGCCGACGACCGCGATGGCGCGGACCGTCCCGTCCAGGACGTGCGGCGTCGCGTCCACCGGGTCGGCCGAGACGACCGAGGAGTGGGCGATGTCGGCCGAGGCCGCGGCCGGGAACAGCAGGGCTGCGCCGAGGAGTGTCGCCGCGGCGGCAGAGCGCTTGCGCATGTCGGTCTCCGGGGGAAGGGCGTTGACCCGGCATGTTCTACCACGCAATTGATCGCCGCGTCCGGGTTTCGGCGGCGGCCGCCCGCGTCCGGATCAGGACTGCTTGCCGTGCCGGATCCGGTGCACGAGGACGCGCCCCAGGTAGGAGCCCAGTTCGACGGTGTAGCGGCGCCACAGCCGCCGCGGTTCGCGCGCGAGCCGGTACAGGAACCCGATCCGCAGCTTCAGGACCCAGGGCGGGTAGTACTCGCGGCGCTCGGCGAGATGCTCGAAGTACGCGCCGCACGTGATGATGACGGGCGCCTCGATCGCGTCGCGGTGCTCGGCGACGAACCGCTGCTGCAGCGGTGTGCCCAGCCCCACGTGGAGGATGTCGGGCGCCGCCGCGTTGATCTCGGCGACGAGCCGCTCCGCGGTCTCCGGGGGCAGGACGCCGTCCCGCGCCCAGTGCCCGTGCTGGGTGCCGGCGATCGAGAGCCCGGGGAACCACTCCCGCAGGTTCCGCGCGGCGTCGTCGGCGACGCCGGGCGCGTTGCCGAACAGGAAGACGCTCCAGCCCTCCTCCGCGGGCTGCCCGAACAGGTCGTCGGTCAGGTCGTCGTTGGCCATCCGCCCCGGCACCGGCCGGCCGAAGATCTTCGCGGCCAGCACCACGCCCCAGCCGTCCGGCAGGTTGAGGTCGAACCCGTTCATGAGGTCGCGCAGCGCGCGGTCCTTCTGCGCCTTCCGGACGTAGTCGGGGTTCGCGAACGTGATCGTCAGCTTCGTCCGGTCCTTGACGGCGGCGGCGACGAACTCCCGCAGCCGGGCGGCGTCGATGCGGCTGACGCGCACGCCCAGCACGTCAACGGTCTGGTGCGGCCATCGATCGTCCACGCGTGCTCCGCTTTCCTGTTTCTCCGGCTTCGTCCGGCGACTCGGAGGGCACTGTATCCCGCTTCCTCCGGCCGACGAGCCAGGTCGCGGCGGTCCCGGCGGCGATCGCGGCGATCGTCCACGCCAGCGGGACCACGCCGACGCCGAACATGTTGAGCGCGGAGGCGACGAGGACGAGCACGAGCAGGCGGCGGATGAGTCCGGCGGGGGCCCGGGAGGAGATCCGCGAGCCGAGGTAGACGCCGGGGATCGACCCGACGAGCAGCGCGGCGGTGACCTCCAGCCGGAACTCGCCGAAGAGCAGGTGGCCGAGCGCGGCGGCGAACACCAGCGGGACGGCCTGCAGCAGGTCCGTCCCCACCAGGTGGTTCGGCTTCAGCGCCGGGTACAGCAGCAGGAGCGCGACGATGATCAGCGAGCCGGACCCGACCGAGGTGATCCCCACGACGAGCCCGCCGACCGCGCCGACGAGCACGGTCGGGACGGGACGCACGGTGATGGGGCCGTCGTCCTCGTCGGGCCGCGCGCGGCGCGCCAGCAGGCCGCGGACCAGGATCCCCGCGGCGGCCACGAGCAGCGCGATGCCCATCGCCAGCTCGATGAAGTCGTGCACGGCCTCCCCGTCGCCGAGGGCCCGCGGGATGAGCACGCCGCAGAACGCGGCGGGCACCGAGCCCGCGCACAGCCACCCGACCAGGCGCAGGTCGACGGTGCCCCGCCGGTAGTGGACGGCGCTGCCGACGGGTTTCATCACGGCGGACGCGGCGAGGTCGCTGGAGACCGCCGCGAGGGGGCTGACCCCGAAGAAGGTCACGAGCATCGGCGTCATCAGCGCACCGCCGCCCATGCCGGTGAGACCGACGACGATGGCGACCAGGAACGAGCCCAGCGCCATCGGCCAATCGAAGTCCATCGCCATGATCTACCAGACATGTAGGGATTACCGGCTATCACGGTAAAGGATCGCGACCCCGGCTTCGTAACCCGGGTGGGCCGGGCCAAACGACACCCCTGGAGGGACGCGTCGAATCCCTCGGGGGCGGGGCGGTGATCAGGCGGGGCGAGGTCAGGCGGGGCGGATCCAGCCGCCCTCGGTGAGCACGGCCAGGACGCGGTCGACGGCCTCCTCGGGCGTCAGCCGGGAGGTGTCGATCGCGAGGTCGGCGTCGTCCGGCTCCTCGTAGGGGTCGGAGATGCCGGTGAACTCGGGGATGAGGCCGGCGCGGGCCTTGGCGTACAGGCCCTTGCGGTCGCGGCGCTCGCACTCCTCGAGCGGGGTGGCCACGTGCACGAGGATGAAGTCGCCGTGGGCCTCCACCATGCGGCGGACCTCGGCGCGCGTGGCGGCGTACGGGGCGATCGGCGCGCAGATCGCGACGCCGCCGTGCCGGGTGATCTCGGACGCGACGAAGCCGATGCGGCGGATGTTCAGGTCGCGGTCGGGACGCGAGAAGGTGAGCCCCGCGGAGAGCATGCGGCGCACGACGTCGCCGTCCAGGAGCGTGACGGTGCGGCCGCCGCGCTCGATGAGGGCGTCGGACAGGCCGCGCGCGACGGTCGACTTGCCGGAGCCCGACAGGCCCGTGAAGAAGACGGTGAGGCCGCGCGAGCGCTTGGGCGGACGGGCGACGGCGAGTTCGGCGGCGACGGCGGGCGGGGTGAACCAGTCGGGGACGGGCTCGCCCGCGTCGAGGAGTTCGCCGAGCCGCTCGGGGCTCAGCTCGGCCTGGACGTGGTCGGGCTCGATGCGGGCGACCGGGCGCCACACCTCGACGTCGGCGTCGTAGGCCCACGGCTCGGGGACGGCGACGGGGATCGGGACGTCCTCGGGCTCCAGCTCGGCGAGCAGGTGCGTCGCCCCGTACGCGGCGGCGACGTGGGCGCGCAGGACGACGTCCCGCTCGCCGTCGCCGCGGGCGGGCAGCGGCACGGGGACGACCCGCGCGCCGGGCAGTTCGCGGCGGACGGCGAGCAGCGCGCGGACGAGCGACTCGTCGTGCCCGCCGCCGAGCAGCGGCATCAGCAGGACGCCCGCGCCGAGGCGCTCGGCGACCTGGCGGATCTGGCCGAGCTGGCGGCGGTGCAGGAAGTCGCGGGTGGCGACGGCCAGGACGGGCCCGGCGGCCGGCTCCATCTCGTCGGGGCGGCGGCGCATCGCGTGGAACGGTCCGTGCGCCGGGGCGCGGAGGGCCTCCAGCGGGCCCGCGAGGCGCTGGTCGCCGGACGTCGGGTCCTGCCAGCGCTCCTCGACGGTCAGGACGGCGAGCGGGACGCCCTCGGGGTCCTGGAGGACGAGCCGGTCGTGCTCGGTCAGCTCCTTCGGGACGGAGAGGGTGACGGGCACGGGCCAGGGGGTGCCGTCGGCCAGCCGGCCGCCGGCGATGACCATCGCCGCGTCGAACGAGCCGAGGAAGCCCGTGAGCGGCCGGTAGACGCCGGCCAGGATCAGCTCCAGGTCGGCGAGCTCCACCGGTTCCGGCGTCCAGGCGGGCAGGTCGCGCAGCGTGTCGGGAAGGCCGGCTTCGGCGGTCACCGCGGTCTCCGATCTTGCCCGGGACGGTGCCGGGCTGATCCAGGTGGGAACGTGTTCGCGCTGCAGAAAATACTGCGGCGGCTCAGGTGCCCGCATCTCCGGCGCGCCCGTGACCGCCTCAGATGACCCGCGCGAAACGGTTCTCGGGTTTGCGGATGACCAGTGTCACGTCGCTGTGCGCGGCGGTGAGCCGCCCGCGGGTGCAGAGCGAGACGAGCCGGCACAGCAGGTCGGCGGGGCCGGATCCGGCCCCGAGTCCGTCGAGGGACGCGCGGGAGGTGTACTCCTCGGCGACGACGAGCCCGCGCATCGTGCAGTACCAGCGCAGGCCCCGCCGCGACGCGACCCGCTCGTAGACGGCGGCCGGCGGCCCGGCGGCCGGCCGCGGCGCGGGCGCCGGCTCCGGCCCGCCGCCGGGCGCGACGCGCGCGTGCGCCCCGCGCTGCGCCCGTCCGGGCCGCGGCCGGCGCCGCCGCCGGACGGGCCGGAGCCGGTGCGGGAGCGTGCGGTCGAGGAAGCCGAACGCGGTGTCGCGGTCGCGCATCCGCACCAGCAGCAGCCCGCCGGGCTTGAGCGCGGCGACGAACCGGTCCAGGACGAGTTCGGCGTGCGGGACCCGTTCGATGAGGTAGGAGGCGTGGACCACGTCGTAGGAGCGCGGCGGCAGCGGGACGGTGCGCAGGTCGCCCAGGTGCCAGGAGTCCAGGTCGGTGCGCTCGCAGGTGTACGCGCGCAGCTCCGGGACGTCCATGTCGACGCCGGTGGCGACGTGGGCGCGGCCGCCGAGGTTCAGCCCCGTGCCCCAGCCGCATCCGGCCTCCAGGATGTGGATCCGCTGCAGGGGCTTCTCGAGGGCGTACTGCCGGGCGCGTTCGGAGAAGAGGTCGCCGCCGTCGACCGGCGGCGTACGCAGATCGGTCACAGTTCCGCAGCGTAACCGTCCGGATGCGCTCTGTCCGCTATTTGCGCATTCTTGGTAACGGCCGTGTCGCGCTCCGCAATCATCGCCGGTCGCGGCGGTGAAACGCGGGCGGGTCGGCGGGGCGCGTACCCTGGTAAGCGGTACCGGGTCCACGCGGGATTCCGGGTCTTCGGGCTGCCCTGCCTCGGGGTCTTTGCGATTGAGCGGGCGAACATGACGCTTTCTGGACTTGTCGATCTGGCGTGCACCGATGCCGGGCTGTCGCGCGCGCTGGAGCGGGTGCGCACCGACCACCAGGTGGTCGCGCCCCCCGCGCTGTGGCCGGTCCTGGCCGCGGCGCTGAGCCGCCGGGTGTCCGGCGGGCCGGGCGGGACGGGCGGGACGGTGCTGGCGGTGACGGCGACCGGCCGGGAGGCCGAGGACCTGACCGCCGCCCTGTCGAGCCTGCTGGACCCGGGCCGGGTCGCGCACTTCCCCGCGTGGGAGACGCTGCCGCACGAGAAGCTGTCGCCGCGGTCCGACACCGTCGGGCAGCGCCTCGCGGTGCTGCGCCGCCTCGTGCACCCGGACGCCGACGGCGCCGACCCCGCGCCGGACGGGGCGTCCGGCGGCAAGGGCGGGCGCCTGGACGTCGTCGTCACGCCGGTGCGGGCCGTGCTGCAGCCGATCGTGTCCGGCCTGGCCGACCTGGAGCCGGTGCGGCTGGCGTCCGGCGCGGACGCCGACATGGACGACGCGGTCCGCCGGCTCGTCGACGCCGGGTACCACCGGGTCGACCTGGTGGAGAAGCGCGGCGAGATCGCGGTGCGCGGCGGGATCCTGGACGTGTTCCCGCCGACCGAGGAGCACCCGCTGCGGGTGGAGTTCTGGGGCGACACCGTCGAGGAGGTCCGCTACTTCAAGGCCGCCGACCAGCGGTCCCTTGAGGTCGCGCAGGACGGGCTGTGGGCGCCGCCGTGCCGGGAGCTGCCGCTGACCGCGCAGGTGCGGGAGCGGGCGCGCGCGCTGGCCGCCGAGCATCCCGCGCTGGAGGACATCCTCGGCCGGATCGCCGACGGCGACACCGTCGAGGGGATGGAGGCGTTCTCGCCCGTCCTCGCCGACAGCATGGAGCTGCTGACCGACCTGCTCCCCGACGGCTCCGCGCTGCTGGTGTGCGAGCCCGAGCGGATCCGGACCCGCTCGGCCGAGCTCGTCCGCACCAGCCAGGAGTTCCTGGAGGCGAGCTGGGTCAACGCGGCCGCGGGCGGGGCGGCGCCGATCGACCTGGGCGCCGCCGCGTTCCGCTCCCTGGAGGAGGTGCGGCTGCACAGCCGGGAGCTGGGGCTGCCGCGCTGGACGGTGACCGCGCTGACGCCCGGCGCGACGGACGAGACCGGCGGGGCCGCCGCGGACGAGGCGCTGTTCGAGGACGACGTCGAACTGCTCGACCTCGGGGCGCGCGCGGCCGAGGCGTACCGGGGCGACACCGGCCGGGTCGTCGCCGACCTGAAGGGCTGGATCGACGGCGGCTGGCGGGTCGTGCTCGTCACCGCCGGGCACGGCCCCGCGGAGCGGCTCGTCCAGCTCGTCGGCGACGAGGGGCTCGGCGCGCGGCTCACGGACGTGGCCGGGACGCCCGGCCCGTCGGTCGTGAACGTGACGACCGGGCTGCTGGAGAACGGGTTCGTCTGGGAGCACGTGAAGCTCGCGGTGCTCACCGAGACCGACCTGTCGGGGCAGCGGTCGTCCACGAAGGACGCGCGGCGGATGCCGTCGCGGCGGCGCGGCGGCATCGACCCGCTGCAGCTGCGCCCCGGCGACTACGTGGTGCACGAGCAGCACGGCGTCGGACGGTACGTGGAGATGGTCAGCCGCACCGTGCAGGGCGCGACCCGCGAGTACCTGATCCTGGAGTACGCCAAGAGCGACCGGCTGTTCGTCCCGACCGACCAGCTCGAGGAGCTGACCCGGTACGTGGGCGGGGAGGCGCCGAGCCTGCACCGGCTCGGCGGCGCCGACTGGCAGAAGGCGAAGTCGCGGGCGCGCAAGGCGGTCCGGCAGATCGCCGGGGAGCTGATCCGGCTGTACTCGGCGCGGATGGCGAGCCCGGGGCACGCGTTCGGCACGGACACGCCGTGGCAGCGGGAGCTGGAGGACGCGTTCCCGTACGTGGAGACGCCCGACCAGCTCGCCGCGATCGACGAGGTCAAGGCCGACATGGAGAAGGCCGTCCCGATGGACCGGCTGATCTGCGGCGACGTCGGCTACGGCAAGACGGAGATCGCGGTGCGGGCGGCGTTCAAGGCCGTCCAGGACGGGATGCAGGTCGCGGTGCTGGTGCCGACGACGCTGCTGGTGCAGCAGCACCTGTCGACGTTCAGCGAGCGGTTCGCGGCGTTCCCGGTCCAGGTGAAGCCGGTCAGCCGGTTCCAGACCGACAAGGAGATCGAGGCGACGCTGGAGGGCCTGGCGGCCGGCACGGTCGACGTGGTCGTCGGGACGCACCGGATCCTGTCGTCGCAGACCCGGTTCAAGAAGCTCGGCCTGGTGATCATCGACGAGGAGCAGCGGTTCGGCGTCGAGCACAAGGAGGAGCTCAAGCGGCTGCGGACGCAGGTGGACGTGCTGGCGATGTCGGCGACGCCGATCCCGCGGACGCTGGAGATGGGGCTCACCGGCATCCGGGAGATGTCGACGATCCTGACCCCGCCGGAGGAGCGGCACCCGATCCTCACGTTCGTCGGGCCGTACCAGGAGAAGCAGATCGCGGCGGCGATCCGCCGGGAGCTGCTGCGCGAGGGCCAGGTGTTCTTCGTGCACAACCGGGTGCGGTCGATCGACAAGGTCGCGGCGAACCTGGCGCGGCTCGTGCCGGAGGCGCGGATCGCGACCGCGCACGGCCAGATGAACGAGCAGCAGCTCGAACGGGTCATGGTCGACTTCTGGGAGAAGAACTACGACGTGCTGGTCGCGACGACGATCGTCGAGTCGGGCCTGGACGTCCCCAACGCCAACACCCTCATCGTGGACCGCGCCGACATGTACGGGCTGTCGCAGCTGCACCAGCTCCGCGGCCGGGTCGGGCGCGGCCGGGAGCGGGCGTACGCGTACTTCCTGTACCCGCCGGAGACGCCGCTGACGGAGACGGCGCACGAGCGGCTCGCGACGCTGGCCCAGCACACCGAGGTCGGCGCGGGCATGTACGTCGCCATGAAGGACCTGGAGATCCGCGGCGCGGGCAACATCCTGGGCGCCGAGCAGTCCGGGCACGTCGCGGGCGTCGGGTTCGACCTGTACGTCCGGATGGTCGGGGAGGCGGTCCGGGAGCTGAAGGAGGGCGGCGAGCCGGAGCAGGCCGAGACGAAGGTCGAGCTGCCGGTGGACGCGCACCTGCCGCACGAGTACGTGCCGGGGGAGCGGCTCCGCCTGGACGCCTACCGCCGCATCGCCGCGATCACGTCGGAGGACGAGATCGCCGTCGTGCACGACGAGCTGAAGGACCGCTTCGGCCCGCTCCCCGTCCCGGTGCTGAACCTGCTGGAGGTGGCGCGGTTCCGGGCGAAGGCGCGCCGGGCCGGGCTGAACGACGTCACCCTGCAGGGCAACTTCGTCAAGTTCACGCCCGTCGACCTGCCCGACTCGCGGCAGGTGCGGCTGAACCGGCTCTACCCGAAGAGCATCCTGAAGACCGCGAACGAGACGCTGCTGGTGCCGATGCCGAAGACCAAGCCGCTCGGCGGCCGGCCGCTGCGCGACCAGGAGCTGCTGGCCTGGGCGAGCGACCTGGTGGACGCCCTGTTCCTGGAGTCCTCGCCCGCCGCCGGGTCGGCTCGGTAGGCTGCCCGCGACCGCTTGATCACCGAGGAGTGGAGGGTTCCGTGCCCGGTAAGTCCCTGAGGCGCGTCCCGGCCGCCGCGCTCGCCGCGGTGCTGGCCGCGGGCGCGCTCGCCGGCTGCGACGCCGCGCCGAAGGCGGGCACCGCCGCCCTCGTCGACGGCGACCGCATCACCGTCCGCACGCTCGGCGACACCGTCGAGACCTGGTGGGGGCAGCTCCGGCGCGACCCGGCCGCCGGGCAGATCTGGGCGCGGTCCGGCAACGGGGCGGCGCAGGCCGGCGAGCCCGGCACGGCGCCCGCCGAGCCGGGCGAGGCCGACATGCGCGGCGCGCTCAACCTCCTGGTGTCGTTCCGCATCGCCGACGAGGCCGCCGAACGCGCGGGCGTCACGGTGTCGGGCGGCCGGACCGCCGAGATCGTCGACCTGCTGGGCCGCGGCGGCGCGAGCGCCGAGACCATCACGCTGGCGAACGGCCTGCCGCGCGAGCGCACCCGCGACTTCGCACGGTTCATGGCCGTCCAGGACGCGCTGATGCGGCACTTCGGCGCGGACGGCGTCCCGCAGAGCCCCGCGAACATGCAGGCGACGCAGCGGTTCCAGGCCCTGCTCGTGGAGACGGCCGGCGCGATGGACGTCGAGATCAACCCCCGGTACGGGTCGTTCGACCCGCAGCGGGTCGCGATCGGGCCGCTGTCCGAGGAGCTGTCGACCCCCGCGACGGAATCCGCGCGGGCATGAGCCTGACCCTGCTCGCCACCACCCACCGCGTCGCGCCCGGCCTGCTGTCCTGGCGGGCGTGGGAGCGGCTGCGGACGGCCGCGCGCGTCCTCGCGCCCGCCGGGCACCCGCTGCTGCCGTCCCTGGCGGACGCGGACGTCGCCGTCGAGGAGGCGCCCGCGCCCGACCCGGCCGCGCTGGTCGCCGCCGCCCGCGCCGCGGACGTCGTGTGGGTGGCGGCGCCCGAGGGCGACGAGGCGCTGCTCCGCGAGGTCGGCGCCCTGGTCGTCGCCGACCCGCTGGACGTCGAGGTGCTGCACGGCTCGTACGACCTGCCGGGCGCGCGGCTGCTCGACCTGGTGTCGGTGATGGACACGCTGCGCCGCGAGTGCCCGTGGGACCGGGAGCAGACGCACGCGTCGCTCGTCCCGTACCTGCTGGAGGAGTCGTACGAGGTCCTCGACACCGTGGAGTCGGGCGACCTGGGCGCGCTGCGCGAGGAACTGGGCGACGTGCTGATGCAGGTCGCGTTCCACTCGGTGGTGGCCGCCGAGCGGACGGACGGCACGGAGTTCACGATCGACGATGTCGCTGCGGGCATCGTCGACAAGCTCGTCCGGCGGCACCCGCACGTGTTCGCGGACGTCGCGGTCAGCGGCGCCGACGAGGTCAACGCGAACTGGGACCAGATCAAGGCGGCCGAGCGGGAGGCGAAGCACGGCGCGGACGCGTCCGCGCTCGACGGCGTCCCGATGGCGCAGCCGGCGCTGTCGCTGGCGGCGCAGTTGCAGCGCCGCGCGGCGCGGATGAAGGCGCCCGCCGACCTCGCGCCCGCGCCCGGGGAGGCCGGGGCGAGCGACCTGGGGGTGCGGCTGTTCGCGCTCGTCGCCGAGGCGCGCGAGGCCGGTCTGGACCCCGAAGCGGAGTTGCGCGCCGTTTCGCGGGTATTCCGAGACCGTGTCCGTGCTTGGGAACGGCGGCGGCCGAACGCCTGATAAGCGCGACTTCGCCCGGATACTCCGCGATGGGGTGGTCCGCCGGGGGGCACGCGTCTACGCTGGGCGCGTGCCGGCCGAGACGGAAGTCGACGCGAGTGACCGCCGAGGCGGGAACGGAACGCTCGTACCCGTGTCCGGATCCGGCCGCCGGCGGCGCCGGTGGCTGACCGGGAGGACCACCCGCGCCGAGAAGCTGCGCGCCGTCCGCGGCCTCGCGTCGCTGAGCGGCGTCGCCGGGGTGCTCGTCGCCCTCATGCTGATCCCCACCGCCTGCACCGCGGGCGTCGGCGCGCGCGACGCGGCCCGCTGGTTCCAGAACGCGCCCGAGGGGCTGGAGGGCCTCGGCGTCCCGCAGCGCTCCACGATCCTCGCCGCGGACGGCTCGAAGATCGCCACGTTCTTCTACCAGAACCGCGTGAACGTCGACCTGGACGACATCGCGCCGATCATGCGCGAGGCGGTCGTCGCGATCGAGGACAGCCGGTTCTACGAGCACGGCGCGCTCGACACCGAGGGCACGCTGCGGGCGCTCGCGACCAACCTGACCAGCGGCGACGTCGAGCAGGGCGGGTCGGGCATCACGCAGCAGTACGTGAAGAACCTGCTGCTCGTCCAGGCCGAGTCGGACGCCGAGCGGACGGCCGCCACGGAGGTCACCGTCGCCCGCAAGATCCGCGAGCTGCGGTACGCGGTGGCGATCGAGGAGCGGCTGTCCAAGGACGAGATCCTCCGCCGCTACCTCAACATCGCCTACTTCGGCGACGGCGCCTACGGCATCGAGGCCGCGTCCCGGCACTACTTCTCCAAGCACGCGTCCGAGCTGGACCTCGGGGAGGCGGCGCTGCTCGCCGGCGTCATCCGCTACCCGCACGCCTACAACCCCGTCGAGCACCCCGACATGGCGCGCGAGCGCCGCGACGTCGTCCTCGACCGGATGGTGGACCTCGGCTGGGCCGACCCCGCCGAGGCCGCCCGGGTGAAGGAGCGTCCGGTCGACCTGAAGCTGGAGGAGGTCGACAACGGCTGCGTGTCCAGCGGCGCGCCCTTCTTCTGCGACTACGTGCAGCGCGAGATCCTCACCGACAAGGCGTTCGGCGAGACGGCCAAGGAGCGCGAGCGGCTCCTCAAGCGCGGCGGCCTCACCATCCACACGACGCTCGACCCGAAGGCGCAGCGGGCCGCGCAGCGCGCCGTCGAACGGTTCGTTCCGCCGAAGAACGACGCGCGCCTCGCCGCCGCCCAGGCGATGGTCGAACCCGGCACCGGCCGCATCAAGGCCATGGTCGTCGGCCGCGAGATGGGCGACGGCACCGAGCGCGGCAAGACCTGGATCAACTTCGCCGCCGACGCCAGCCACGGCTCCAGCATCGGCATGCAGGCCGGATCGACGTTCAAGCCGTTCACGCTGGCGGCCGCGCTGGACGAGGGCATGCCGCTCGGCACCCGCCTGATGGCGCCCCGCGCGTACACGCCCACCGGTTTCCGCAACTGCGACGGCGAGCGCGTCGGCGACCCGAACGCACGCCTGCGCAACTCCGCCGACGGCGAGGGCGGCCGCCGGTTCAGTCTCGTGACCGGCACGCGGAACTCGGTCAACACCTTCTTCCTCGCGCTGCAGAAGGAGGTCGGCCTCTGCGACACCGTCGAGATGGCCGAGAAGCTCGGGATGCGGCAGGCGAACGGCGAGCCGCTGGAGCAGTACCCGTCGTTCACGCTCGGCTTCAACCCCGTCTCCCCGCTGCGCCTCGCCGCCGCCTACGCCGCGTTCGGCGCCCGCGGCGAGTACTGCGAGCCCATCGCGATCACGAAGGTCGCGGACGCGTCCGGCAAGAAGCTCGACGTCCCGGACGCGAACTGCGAGCAGGTGATCGACGAGGGCGTCGCCGACGGCGTCAGCCACGTCCTGCGCGGCGTGCTCACCGACGGCACCGCCGCGGGGAGGGGCATCGGCCGCCCCGCCGCCGGGAAGACCGGCACCGTCGACAACTTCTCCGCCGCCTGGTTCGCCGGCTACACCCCCGACCTGGCGTCCGCCGTCTGGGTCGGCGACCCGCGCGGCGGCTACGACCACCCGATGACGAGCGTCTGCATCGACGGCCGCTGCTACGGCGCCGTCTACGGCGCGACGCTCCCCGCGCCGATCTGGCAGCAGAGCATGCGCGGCGCCCTCCAGGGCACCGAGGCGTCCCCGTTCCACCGGCCGCCGGGGCACTTCTTCAGCAAGGGCAGCGGCCTCGACCGCGTCGACGTCCCGGACGTCCGCGGCATGGACCTCGGGGACGCCCTCGACCGGCTGCGGTCCGCCGGGTTCCGGGTCAGCTTCGGCGACCGCATGCCCTCCCGGTACCCGCGCGGGACGGTCGCCGAGATGACGCCCGGCCCCGGCTCCGCCGAGCCCGGCTCCACGATCACCGTCCGGGTCAGCGACGGGCCCGAGGACGAGGACGAGCCCGGCGACGGCGACCCGGGCGACGGCGATCCCGGCGACTCCCCGACGATCCCGCCCGACGCCTCCCTGCCGCCCGACGCGGGCGGCCCGCCGGACCCGAACGGCCCCGCCGGCGACTGACGCCGTGTGACGTCCCGGACCGCGGGTAGATCATTTGGCGGGGTGTGATCCCGCCCCGCACGACCGATCCGGGGGGACGATCGTCATGCGAGCCATCGCCGTGTCCGAATACGGCGCCACACCGGCGCTCACCTACCTGCCGCGACCCGAGCCGGGTCCCGGCGAGATCCTCGTGAAGCTGGTCGCCGCCGGGCTCAACCCGCTCGACTGGCGCATCGCCGACGGGATGCTCAAGGACACCGCCGACGCCGTGTTCCCGCTCGTCCTCGGGGCCGACGGCGCCGGGGTCGTCGAGGACGCGGGCGAGGGCGTCACCCGGCTGCGGCACGGCGAGCAGGTCTACGGGGTCTTCACCGACGTCGAGCGCGGCCGCGGCTCGTACGCCGAGTACGCCGTCGTCCGGGAGGACGGCCCGGTCGCCCGGATGCCCGCCTCGATGATCTACACGGAGGCCGCGGCGGTGCCGACCGCGTGCGCCACCGCGCTGGACGTGGTCGAGCGGGCCGGGCTCGGCGAGGGGGCGGGCGAGGGGCGGACGGTCCTGGTCGCCGGGGCGACCGGCGGCGTCGGGCAGGCCGCCGTGCAGCTCGCCGCCCGCGCCGGCGCGACGGTCATCGCCACCGCCCGCGCCGACACGGCCGGGACGATGCGCCGCCTCGGCGCCGCGCACACCGTCGACCACACCGCCGGGGACCTGAACGAGCAGGTGCTGGCCGTCCACTCCGCGGGCGTCGACGCCCTCATCGTCCTCGCCGGGGACACCGCGCGGACCGCCGAGCTGGCCCGCCTGCTGCACCCCGGCGGCACCTGCGTCAGCACCGTGTGGACCGCCGACCCGGACACGATGGCCGCGCACGGCCTCCGGGGCGTCAACTACGACGACCGTCCCACCGCCGGGGCCCTCGACCGGATCGCCGGCCTCCTCGACGCGGGGGAGCTGCGCGTCCGCATCGAGCGCGAGGCGCCGCTGGACGCCGCGCCGGACGCCCTCGCCCGCAACCGGGCGGGCGGCGCGCGCGGCAAGACCGTCCTGCGCATCTTGTGACAACACGCCCGAAGCGGGCATGGGACGGCGTATGAGTCAACGGATGAGCGACGAGGAACGCAGCGCCCGGATCCGGGAGATCGACGAGGACCTCGCGCGGATGCGCGGCGACATCGACCCCTCCGTGGACGGCCCCCACGACATGGTGGACGCCGGGCAGAACCTCGCGGCCCGCGAGGAGCTCGCCGGTCAGATCGAGGAGCTCGAAGCCGAACGCGAACGGCTGATGCGCGGCACCTGACCCCCGCCGGGCGCGCGGGGCGTGCGGCGCGTGCGGCGGGCAGCGCTCAGCGGGGCGAGCGCTCGTCCGGCCGCGGGCCCGGCAGGCGCAGCACGAACCGCGCGCCGGGCCGCCCGTCCGTCCGGTCCGTCAGCACCAGCGTGCCGCCGTGCGCCTCCGCGATGTCCCGGGAGATCGCCAGGCCGAGGCCGGTGCCGCCCGCGTCGCGGTGCCGGCCCTGGGCCAGCCGGGTGAACCGCTCGAACACCCGCTCCCGGTCCGCCGGCGCGATCCCCGGCCCGTCGTCGATCACCTCGACGACCGCCGCCTCCGCCTCGGTCCGCACCACCACCGTCACCTCCCCGGTCGCGTGCCGGTCCGCGTTGTCCAGCAGGTTCGTCAGCGCACGCGCCAGCTCGGACCGCCCGCCGTGCACCGCGGCGGGCCCCTCCGAGAACACCGTGACCCGGCTGCGGCGCGGCCGGCGCAGGACCTCCTGGTCGGCCAGCTCCGCCAGGTCGACCGGCTCCCGCGGGAATTGCCCGTCCGCCTCCAGCCGCGCCAGCGCCAGCAGGTCGTCCGCCACCGCCGCGACCCGGTCGGTGTTGGCCAGCAGCGCCCGCAGCGTCTCCGTCAGATCCGTCGCCTCCGGATCCGACATCGCCAGCTCCAGCTCCATCCGCAGCCCCGTCAGCGGGCTGCGCAGTTCGTGCGACACGTCCGACACGAACGCCCGCTGCCGCGCCACCGCCTTCTCCAGCCGGTCGAGCGTCGCGTTCACGCTCTCCGCCAGCAGCGCGATCTCGTCCCGCTTCCCCGGCACCGGCACCCGCCGCTCCAGGTCCGTCATCGTGATCTCGTCGAGCTCCCGCCGGATCGCGGCCACCGGCCGCAGCGTCCGCCCCACCGCTACCCACGTGCCGTATCCGGCGAGCGCCCCGAGGAACGGCACGCCGAGGATCGCCAGGACGGCCGCCACGGGCCGCGGCAGGAGCGCCGGCTCGGGCGCCAGCGCGAACACGTAGAACGGCCCCGACGGCATGTCCACCCGGTACTCCACGACGAGGAGGCAGCCGCCGCCCGGTACGTCGAGGTCGCAGCTGTGCCCCTCGCGCCGGTCGTCACCGCGAGGCGGCGGCGGGAACGCCACCGCCGGCCGCCCGTCCATCGCGGGGCTCGACCCCACCACCCGGCCCCGCGCGTCCACGACCTGCAGCAGGTCGCCGTCCGACGCGAAGATCCGGCTGCGGTCCCTCAGCTCCCCGGAGCGGACGACGGTGACGACGCGCCGGGCCTCGCGCCCCAGCTCCGCCTGCACGTCGCCGACCACGTTCCGCCGGGTCGCCACCAGAAGCAGCGCGCACGCCACCGCGGCGAGGACCAGCGTCGCGAGGACCGCCGACACGGTCACGCGCACCCTGATCTGCGAGTGGTGCAGGACGATCCGCCAGAAGCGGCGGGTCACGCCGTCGACGATGCCGCGGAGCCCGACACGGATGACGACCTCCCCGAGGTTGCGCACCCCGTCCCGGGGCGCTTCGGACGTTGAGCCGGTACCCGATGTTCCTTACCTCACCGGGCAAACAGGACCGACCTCCCCGGGTAAAAAGATCGTGCTTCCGCCGGGTCCCGCAAAGCCCCGCGCCGGGAGGCGCCTCCCCGGACGGACCGGCTAGGCTCGTGAGTCGCACCAGATCATTCCTATGCAGGGGGTTCCCCGTGTCGTCCATCAACGCCGTACTCGCCCGGGAGATCCTCGACTCCCGCGGCAACCCGACCGTGGAGGTCGAGGTACTGCTCGATGATGGGACCGAGGCGCAGGCCGCGGTGCCGAGCGGTGCGTCCACCGGCCAGTTCGAGGCGGTCGAGCTGCGGGACGGCGGCGAGCGGTACGGCGGCAAGGGCGTGCGGAACGCGGTCAAGGCCGTCAACGACACCATCGACGACAAGCTCGTCGGCTGGGACGCGGCCGACCAGCGGCTGATCGACCAGCGGCTGATCGACCTGGACGGGACGCCCGCGAAGTCGGCCCTCGGCGCGAACGCGATCCTCGGGGTGAGCCTGGCGGTGGCGAAGGCCGCGGCCGAGTCGGCGGGGCTGCCGCTGTTCCGGTACGTCGGCGGCGCGAACGCGCACCTGCTGCCGGTGCCGATGATGAACATCCTGAACGGCGGCGCGCACGCCGACACCAACGTGGACGTCCAGGAGTTCATGATCGCGCCGATCGGGGCGTCGACGTTCGCCGAGGCGGTGCGGTGGGGCGCCGAGACGTACCACGCGCTGAAGAAGGTGCTGAAGGGCAAGGGGCTGAACACCGGGCTCGGCGACGAGGGCGGCTTCGCGCCCGACCTGCCCAGCAACCGCGACGCCCTCGACCTGATCATGGAGGCGATCCGGCAGGCCGGCTTCACGCCGGGCCGCGACATCGCGCTCGCCCTCGACGTCGCCGCGACCGAGTTCCACGCCGACGGCATGTACACCTTCGAGGGCGTGAAGCGCTCGGCCGACGACATGGCCGCCTACTACGGCGAGCTGGTCGCCGAGTACCCGCTCGTCTCCATCGAGGACCCCCTCGACGAGGAGGACTGGACGGGCTGGGAGGGGCTCACCGCGGCCGTCGGCGACCGGGTGCAGCTCGTCGGCGACGACCTGTTCGTCACCAACCCGGAGCGGCTCGCCCGCGGCATCGGGTCCGGCGCGGCGAACGCGCTGCTCGTCAAGGTCAACCAGATCGGCACGCTCAGCGAGACCCTCGACGCGGTGTCGCTCGCGCAGACCAGCGGCTACCGCTGCATGATGAGCCACCGGTCCGGCGAGACCGAGGACACCACGATCGCCGACCTGGCCGTCGCGACGAACTGCGGCCAGATCAAGACGGGCGCCCCGGCGCGCAGCGACCGCGTCGCGAAGTACAACCAGCTGCTGCGCATCGAGGAGCTGCTGGACGACGCCGCCCGCTACGCCGGCGCGGCCGCGTTCCCGCGGTTCACGCCGCGCGGCTGACCGCGCGGCCGATGGCAGCCGAACACGACCGTCCGCAGGACGCCTCCCGGGGCGACGCCCCGGGAGGCGCCCGGCGCGGCGCACACGCGCTGACCAGCCGCGCGGCGATCCTCGCGGTCGTGATGTGCGCGATCGCGCTGAGCCTGGCGTACCCCGTGCGGGAGTACATCGCGCAGCGCCAGGAGATCGCCGAGCTGCGGCAGCAGGAGGCGCTGGCCCGCCAGAAGGTGGAGCGGCTCGAGGAGCAGAAGCGGCGGCTCGGCGACGAGTCGTACATTGAGCGGGAGGCCACGCAGCGCCTCCACTACTGCCGCCCGGACGCGAAGTGCTACATCGTCCTGGACGGCGGCGGTGACGGGGAGCGGCGGGCCGCGAAGGACGGCGAGCCGCGCAGGCCGCCGTGGTACGAGAGCCTCTGGCGGTCCGTGGAGGCCGCCGACAGGCCGCGCTGACCGCCGGGAACCGAGACGGAACGGAAGGCGGGACGCGCGGGTGGGGACGCATGACATGATCGACGAACGCGCCGAACCGGCGGCCGAAGGCATCTCCCCGCGGGACGAGGCCGCGGTGGCGGCCCAGCTCGGCCGGGTGCCGCGCGGCGTCCGCCGGGTGGCCCACCGCTGCCCGTGCGGGAATCCCGCCGTGATCGAGACGGCGCCGCGGCTGCCCGACGGGACCCCGTTCCCGACGCTGTTCTACCTGACGTGCCCGAAGGCCGCCTCGGCGATCGGGACGCTCGAGGGGAGCGGCGTGATGCGGGAGATGCAGGCGCGGCTCGCGGACGACCCGGACCTGCAGGCCGCGTACGTCCGGGCCCACGAGGACTACCTGCGGCGCCGCGACCTGGCCGCCCGCGAGGACGGCCTGGAGCCGCTGCCCGCGGGCATGCAGAGCGCGGGCGGGATGCCCGAGCGGGTGAAGTGCCTGCACGCCCTGATCGCGCACGAGCTCGCCGTCCCGGGCGCGAACCCGTTCGGCCGGGAGGCGCTGGACGCGCTGCCGGAGTGGTGGCGGTCCGGGCCGTGCGTCCATCCCGAGGCCCCCGGCGGCCCCGCCGCCACCGAGGACACCGAGGACACCGACGACCCCGAGGAGGCCCGGTGACGCGCGTCGCCGCCGTCGACTGCGGCACCAACTCCGTCCGCCTGCTCATCGCCGACATCGACCCCGCGGCGGGCTCCCTCGCCGACGTCGAGCGCCGGATGGAGATCGTCCGGCTCGGCGAGGGCGTGGACGAGACCGGGCGGCTGTCCCCCGCCGCGCTGGAGCGGACGTTCGCCGCGATGCGCGGCTACGCGGAGCTGATCGACCGGCACGGAGCCGCCGACAAGGTCCGCGTCGTCGCGACGAGCGCGACCCGCGACGCGGCGAACCGGGACGCGTTCGTCCGCGGCGTCGTGGACATCTTCGGCGTCGTCCCCGAGGTGATCACCGGGGACGAGGAGGCGGAGCTGTCGTTCGTCGGCGCGACCCGCGAGCTGGCGGAGCTGCGCCCGGCCCGCCCCTACCTGGTGGTCGACATCGGCGGCGGCTCCACCGAGTTCGTGCTGGGCAGCACGTCGGTGCAGGCGGCGCGGTCGATCGACATCGGCTGCGTGCGGATGACCGAGCGGCACCTGAAGGACGGCGACCCGCCGTCGCCGGAGCAGATCGCGGCGGCCGTCGCCGACATCGACGCCCAGCTCGCGGCCGTCCGGGAGACCGTGCCGGTGGACGAGGCGCGCACGCTCGTCGGCCTCGCCGGGTCGGTGACGACGGTGTCGGGCATCGCGCTCGACCTGCCCGAGTACGACCCGTCCCGCATCCACCTGTCGCGCGTCATGGCGGCGCAGGTGCACGAGGTGACGCGGCGGCTGCTGCACGCGACGCGGGACGAGCGGTCCCGGTTCGGCGTCATGCATCCGGGGCGGGTCGACGTGATCGGCGCGGGCGCCCTCATCCTCGACCGGATCATGCGCGAGTACGGGTTCGGGGCGGTCGTGGTCAGCGAGCACGACATCCTCGACGGCCTCGCCTGGTCGCTGGTCTGAGGCCCGGTCACCCCTTCAGCCGGTCGAGGAGCGCCGGGATGAGGACGGCGTTCGGGTTCTGCTGCGGCACGTAGAGGACGGCGTCGGGGCCGGTGGCCTGCCGGATCCAGACGCGGCCGCCGTCCACGACGGCGCCGGAGATCGCCGACCAGCTCAGCGACACCCGCGCGCCCCGCACCCCGCCGGGGTGGACGGTCAGGCCGTGCGCGACGTCGACCGCCTCGCCCGCGCGGACGTGCTCGGCGAGCTGCGCGACGAGGCGGGGTTCGGCGCGCACCTGGCACAGCCGGATCAGCCGCCCCCACACCTCCTCCGGGCCGCCGACCGCGCCGGGCGCGTGCCGGGGGACGGACGCCTCGTCCAGCACCACCTCGACGCGGGGGCCGCCGTGGAACGGGTGCCGCCCCACCTGGAAGATCCACTGCGCGGGGCGCCCGGAGCCGTCCGCGCCGTCCGCCGCCCAGTACGCGACCCATTCGACGTACTGCCAGATCAGGGACTCGCCGCCGAACGCGACGCCGTGGTCGTCGGCGCGCAGCCGCACTCCGTGGACGACGACGTCGAGCGCCTGCTCGGCCGGCGGCGCCTGCCAGGAGCGGTCGGCCTGCGGGGGGCGTGCGGGGCGGCCTGCGGGGCGGTGCGGGGGTCGGCGTGCACCGCGGCGTCGGACGGGCGGCGCCGGGGGAGCGGGGCGCGACCGGGCGCGGCGGGTTCCGGATTGAGGCGGTCGCTCCAGTTCCGGCCGTCCCACCAGCGCAGGCTGCCGGTCCCGTAGGGGTCCGGGTACCAGCCGGGTTGCGACAATGCAGACTCCGTTCGCAAGGACGACAAGGCGTCCGTTCTCCCCGATCGGCGAACGCATCGTACCGACGCGGCCCCCGGTTCGGCGGCTGTTGGTCGGAACCGGCCACAGGGAAAACGTCGGAACCGGCCACAGGGAAAAGTCGGAACCGGCCACCGGGAACACCAGGGGACACCGGCGGGACCGGCGCGGGGGACGCGCGTGCGAGGATCGGGGCATGTCCACCGCCAATGCCCCGTTCGTCCCGCCCGGTTCCGGCTGGCCAGAGGACCCCGCGCGCCCGGACACGCCCGTCGCGCACGGCGCCGGCGAGGTGGTCGAGCTGGCGGCGGGCGCCCCGGACCTGGACGAGCTGTGCGCGCGGCAGTCGGTGTGCCGGGCGTGCGAGCGGCTGGTGGAGTGGCGCGAGCAGGTCGCGGTGAAGCGCCGCCGGGCGTTCGCGGACGAGGAGTACTGGGGGCGCCCGGTGGCCGGGTGGGGCGATCCGGAGCCGCGCATCATGATCGTCGGGCTGGCGCCGGCCGCGCACGGCGGGAACCGCACCGGGCGGATCTTCACGGGGGACCGGTCGGGCGACTGGCTGTTCGCGTCGCTGCACCGGGTGGGGCTGGCGGCGCTGCCGACGAGCGTGCGCGCGGGGGACGGGCAGCGGCTGATCGGCGCGCGGATGGCGGCGACGGTCCGCTGCGCGCCGCCCGACAACAAGCCGACGCCGCTGGAGCGCACGGCGTGCCTGCCGTGGCTGGCGCGCGAGATCGAGGACGTGGCGGCGTCCGTCCGGTGCATCGTGTGCCTCGGCGGGTTCGCCTGGCAGGGGGTGTGGCCGGCGCTGAAGCAGGCGGGCTACGGGCTGCCGCGGCCGCGGCCGAAGTTCGGGCACGGCGCGGAGGCCGAGCTGCCGCCGCCGCCGGGGCATCCGCGCCGCGAGCCGGTGCTGCTGCTGGGGTGCTACCACCCGAGCCAGCAGAACACGTTCACCGGACGCGTCACGGAGGAGATGCTGGACGCCGTGTTCGTGCGGGCACGCGACTACGAGTAGCCCCGTATTGGTGCGTTCTCCTGCGCATGGCGCTTTTCGGTCGGTACAAAGTCTGATATCGGCGAAGTAGTCGCAAAGGCGGCAATAGCGGAAGATACGTGAGTCGGCGCCGAATGCGGGTACCGGCCCGGTATGCCTTCCGAGCGCACCGCGGATTCCGCGAAGCACATCGTGATCGTCGGCGGCGGGTACGTCGGCATGTACACGGCGCTGCGCCTGCAGCGGAAGCTGCGGGGCGAACTGCGCCGCGGCGAGGTCGCCGTCACCGTCATCGACCCGCAGTCGTACATGACCTACCAGCCGTTCCTGCCCGAGGCGGCGGCGGGGAACCTGGAGCCCCGGCACGTCGTGGCGCCGCTGCGGCGGGTCCTGTCGGGCTGCCGGGTCGTCAACGGGTACGTGACGAAGATCGAGCACGCCAAGCGGCGCGTGACCCTCTGCCCCGCCGGGACGAGCACCGCGGGCGTCCCGGAGCGCCACGTGCACTACGACCGGCTCGTCCTCGCCCTCGGGTCGATCTCCAAGACGCTGCCGATCCCCGGCCTGGCCGAGTGCGGCATCGGCTTCAAGACCATCGAGGAGGCCATCTTCCTGCGCAACCACGTCATCCACCAGCTCGACATCGCCGAGTCCAACCCGGACGACGCGGAGGTGCGGCGCCGCGCGCTGACGTTCGTGTTCGTCGGCGCCGGGTTCGCGGGGGTGGAGGCGATGGCGGAACTGGAGGACATGGCCCGGCTCGCCTGCCGCTGGTACCCGCACATCGACCCCGAGGAGATGCGCTGGGTGATGGTGGAGGCCACCGACCGGATCCTGCCCGAGGTCGGCCCGGAGATGGGCCGCTGGACGGCGGAGGCGCTGCGCGCGCGGGGCATCGAGGTGAAGCTGGACACGCTGCTGAAGTCGGCGCGGGGACGGCACATCGTGCTGAGCGACGGCGAGGAGTTCGACGCCGGCACGCTGGTGTGGACGGCGGGCGTGAAGCCGCACCCGGTGGTGCGGCAGAGCGACCTGCCGCTCGACGAGCGCGGCCGGGTGAAGGCCACCGCCGAGCTGACCGTGGACGGCGCCGAGCACGCCTACACCGCCGGCGACAACGCGGCCGTCCCGGACCTGACCGAGACCGGCGAGTTCACGGCGCCGAACGCGCAGCACGCCGTCCGGCAGGCCAAGCGGCTCGCCGACAACATCGTCGCGGACATGCGCGGCCGCCCCCGCAAGCCCTACCGGCACGCCTACGTGGGGTCGGTGGCCAGCCTCGGCCTGCACAAGGGCGTCGCGAACGTGTACGGGATCAAGCTGCGGGGCTGGCCCGCGTGGTTCATGCACCGCACCTACCACCTGTCGCGGATGCCGACCGTGAACCGCAAGTTCCGGATCACCGCGGACTGGACGCTCGCCATGTTCTTCCGCCGCGAGATGGTCTCGCTCGGCGAGCTGGAGCGGCCGCGCGAGGAGTTCGAGCTGGCCGCCGGGCGCCCGCGGGAGGTCCCCGCCGCGCGCTGAGCGGCCCCGGCGGCTCCGGAGCGGTTCCGGAGCGGCAATGCGCGGGTGAAGGCGCGCCGTACGGATTGTTTTCCACCGGGCGGCTCATGTGCTCCCGGTATGATTGCGCCGCCCCTGTAGCCCAATGGCAGAGGCGGGCTCCCTAAAAGAGCTTTCGTGTCGGTTCGAATCCGACCAGGGGCATGGGCGGCGGGCCGGCGTTCCGATTCGGGCGCCGGCCCGACGTGTCCGAGAACACGCGTCCGGCGGGCCGCCGGCCGGATACTCCGTGATCAGCACTGCGTTCGGTGGGTACTTCGCGTTTAGACTGGAGTCCGGTTCGATCAACGTGGAGGCTCCGAATGGAGAGCAGGAACCCGGCGTTCCGGGGCCGTTCCTTCCAGCAACGCGCGGACGGCGCCGCGTACGGCGCGCCCGGGCACTACGGCGCGCCGGGCATGGAGCAGGGCTACGGCGCCCCCGGCCACGGCGGCTCCGGGTACGGCGTGCAGGCGCCGCCCGCGGCTCCGCCGGCCACCCGCCCGATGACCCTCGACGACGTCGTCGTCCGCGGGTTCATGACGCTGGCCACCCTCATCGCCACCGGCGCGCTGGCCTGGGCGCTGGTGCCCGTCGAACTCTCGGTGCCCGTGATGGTCGTCGCGCTCGTCGCGATGATCGGCGTCTGGGCGTTCATCACGTTCGGGCGCAAGGCGAACGCGCCGATGGTGCTGGCGTTCGCCGCGCTCTACGGCGTCGCCGTCGGGATCATCAGCCACGCCTACAACGACCTGTACCACGGCGTGGTGCTCCAGGCCGTGATCGGGACGGCGCTCGCGTTCGCCGCGACGCTCGCCGTGTACGCGCTGCGGATCGTCCGGGTCACGCCGAAGTTCGTGCGGTTCGTCGTCGCGGCCGGCGCCGCGCTCGTCGGGCTGATGCTGGTCAACCTCGTGGTGGTCCTCTTCGGCGGGGAGGACGGCATCGGCATCCGCGACCCCGACAACCCGCTCGCGTACGTGTTCAGCGTCGTCGCGATCCTGGTGGGCTGCTTCTTCCTGCTGCTCGACTTCGACGCCGTCGAGGACGGCGTCCGGGCCGGCGCGCCGGAGAAGTTCGCCTGGTACTGCGCGTTCGGCCTCGTGCTGAGCCTGGTGTGGATCTACCTGGAGATCCTGCGGCTGCTGTCGTACTTCTACGCGTCCCGCGACTGACGCGGACGCCGCCCGCCGGACGTCCGTCCGCGGGCTCCCGCGCAAGAACCAGCCCCTCGCCGACTCCGGTGAGGGGCTGGTTCGCGTGGGATCTCGGCGCCGGTGGCGTGACGGCTCGGGCGCCGCGCCTGCGGGGATGTGCCGTGGCGGGATCCCAGCGGTTCCGGGACGCGCCGGGCTCTTCAGTAGTGCCGGGCGCGGCGGGCGCGCTCGTGCTCGCGCACCAGCGCGGCGGCGTAGCCGTGGGTGAGGTTGTGCTCCTCGGCCAGCCAGGTGCTGCGTTCCTCGCAGCGGGAGAACGACGGTCCGTTCTCGATCGCGGTGAACCACTCGGGAAGGTCACGTCCGGTGACGTGCGGGATGCGGGCGATGAGCTTGCTGTGCGTCTCCGGCGAGTGGTTCAGTGACAATTGGCACCTCCAGGTCGCGGGGCTCTTCCTGGCACTGTGCAACACGCGTCCGGATGTGACAAGACCCTAACGGGGACCTATCCGTTGCGTAACGTAGATCATTCATGACGATGACCTGCGGCGGAACGCGCGAACGGCCCGTGCGGCGGGCGCTGCGGCGCCCCGCACGGGCCGTTCGGCCGTTCCGGGAGTGGCGGACGGGTCAGGAGAGGCGCTCGAGCACCATCGCCATGCCCTGGCCGCCGCCGACGCACATCGTCTCCAGGCCGAACTGCTTGTCGTGGAACTTCAGGCCGTTCAGGAGCGTGGAGGTGATGCGGGCGCCGGTCATGCCGAACGGGTGGCCGACCGCGATCGCGCCGCCGTTGACGTTCAGCCGGTCGAGGTCGATGCCGAGGTCCTCGGCGGACGGCAGCACCTGCGCGGCGAACGCCTCGTTGATCTCGACGAGGTCGATGTCGCCGATGGTCATGCCGGCCTTGGCGAGCGCCTTGCGGGACGCCTCCACCGGGCCGAGGCCCATGATCTCGGGGGACAGGCCGGTGACGCCGGTCGACACGACCCGCGCGAGCGGGGTGATGCCGAGTTCGGCGGCCTTGGTGTCGCTCATGATGACGACCGCGGCGGCGCCGTCGTTCAGCGGGCAGCAGTTGGCCGCGGTGACCGTGCCGTCCGGGCGGAAGGACGGCTGGAGCTGCGACACCTTCTCGTAGGTGGTGCCGGGGCGGGGGCCGTCGTCCTTGGAGACGACGGTGCCGTCCGGCAGCGTCACCGGGGTGATGTCCGTCTCCCAGAAGCCGTTGGCGATGGCCTTCTCGGCGAGGTTCTGCGAGCGGACGCCGAACTCGTCCTGCGCCTGGCGGGTCACGCCGCGCAGCGACGCGACGTTCTCGGCGGTCTGCCCCATCGCGATGTAGACGTCCGGGATCCGGCCGTCCTCGCGCGGGTCGCGCCAGACGCCGGCGCCGCCCTCGGCGGCCTTGGCGACGCGGGCCTGCGCATCGGCGAACACCGGGTTCTGGGTGTCGGGGAGCCCGTCGCTGCTGCCCTTGGCGAAGCGGCTGACGGTCTCGACGCCGGCCGAGACGATGACGTCGGCCTCGCCCGCCTTGATCGCGTGCAGCGCCATCCGGGTGGTCTGCAGCGAGGACGAGCAGTAGCGGGTGATCGTGGCGCCGGGGACGTCGTCCCAGCCCAGCAGCACCGACACCACGCGGGCCATGTTGTAGCCCTGCTCGCCGCCGGGCAGGCCGCAGCCGAGCAGCAGGTCGTCGATCTGGGACGGCTGCAGCTGCGGGACCTTCGCCATCGCGGCGGTGATCATCTGGGCGGTGAGGTCGTCGGGACGGATGTCCTTCAGCGACCCCTTGAAGGCGCGGCCGATCGGCGAGCGAGCGGTCGCGACGATGACTGCCTCGGGCATGTGCGGGTCTCCTGTCTCGAGCGGCCGGTCGGCGAACCGGCGTCCCCTGCGGGCGGTTGCGGCGGACGGTGTTACTCGCCGGTCATCGCAATCTAGCCCCACGTCCTCCGCCCGGTACACGGCGGGGGGCCGGGTATGTTGACGATGAGTCAAATAAGTGCTGACTTACTCCGATACGCGCAATCGGTGCCCCTCACGTGCGCGTTCACGATGTGGCGGCGCCCGGTTCGGTCCGGGCCGCCGCCTCCGGGCCCGCGTGCGGCTCCGGCTCTGCGGAGCGCCGCCGCAGCAGCCGGGCCCAGCGCCCCCGCGGACCCCGCTCGCGGCCCGCGACCGACGCGCCCGACACCTCCGTGCCGGCCCGCTCCGCCGCCGCGGCCGCCGCCAGGTACACCGGCAGCACCCCGTCGCCGATCCGCGTCTCCACCGGCCACGCCTCCAGATCGGGCTCCAGGGACAGCGCCGACGCCAGCGACGGCAGCAGCGCCGCCGCCGCGGCCGCGTAGCCCCGCGCCGACGGGTGGTACCGGTCCGCGCTGAACATCGCGTGCGGGTCCGCCGCGAACTCCCGCCCGAGCAGGTCGCCGATCGACACCGACCGGCCGCCCCGCTCCACCACCGCGATCGTCTGCGCCGCCGCGAGCTGCCGGCTCGCCCGCCGCGCGATCCACCGCAGCGGCTGCATCAGCGGCTTCACCGACCCGAGGTCCGGGCAGGTGCCCGCCACCACCTGCGCGCCCGCCTCCCGCAGCCGCGCCACCGCCTCCGCCAGGTGCCGGACGGACTCCGCCGCGGGCACCCGGGACGTGACGTCGTTCGCCCCCACCATGACCACCGCGAGGTCCGGGCGGACCTCCAGCGCGCGCTCCACCTGCCCGGCCAGCGCCGCCGACCGCGCGCCCGGCCGGGCCACGTTCGTCAGCCGCACCGGCCGTCCGGCCAGCTCCGCCAGCCCGCCCGCCAGCACCGCCGCGGGCGTCTCCGCCGGGGTGTGCACCCCGAGCCCCGCGGCCGTCGAGTCGCCCAGCACCACCAGCGACAGCGGCGCCGCCCCGCGCCCCGCCCGCCCGTACGCCTCGCCGTACAGGCCGTCCGCGGCCGGCGGGTCGCCGTTCGGCGTCGCCAGGATGATCTTCCGGGCGAGCCGCGCCTCCACCATGACCAGCGCGAACGTGGCGCCGCCGAGGGCCGTGATGCCCCCGCCCCCGTAGGCCGCCGCCGCCGCGATGCGGCGCGCCGTGAACGCTCTCAGCATGCCCCACTACCCTCCGTGCCCGCTGCATACCCGCCGCCCATCGGGTTGATGCCCGCCCCGACCGATCTCGGCTAACGTCGGAAACGGAGATCTAACCGGGGCCGTACCAGGTCGTCCGCGCGAACCGCGGTCCGATCCGGCAGGCTGAACACCCGGACCGAACGCGGAACGACAAGGATGTCGCGGTGCACGTACACGATTCGCTGGTCGAGCTGATGGGCAACACCCCGCTCGTTCGGCTGCGCAAGGTGACCGAGGGCTTCACCGAGGTCGGGGGGCCGCAGGTCCTCGCCAAGGTGGAGTACTTCAACCCCGGAGGCTCGGTGAAGGACCGCATCGCGGTCCGCATGATCGACGCTGCGGAGGCGTCCGGGGAGCTGAAGCCCGGCGGGACGATCGTCGAGCCGACGTCCGGCAACACCGGCGTCGGGCTCGCCATCGTGGCGCAGGAGCGCGGCTACCGCTGCGTCTTCGTCTGCCCCGACAAGGTCGCCAAGGACAAGGTCGACGTGCTGCGCGCCTACGGCGCCGAGGTCGTGGTGTGCCCCACGGCCGTGAACCCCGACCACCCCGACTCGTACTACTCGGTGTCGGACCGCCTCGCCGCCGAGATCCCCGGCGCCTGGAAGCCGAACCAGTACGTGAACCCGCAGAACCCGGCGTCCCACTACGCGACGACCGGGCCCGAGCTGTGGGAGCAGACCGAGGGCCGCATCACGCACTTCGTCGCGGGCATCGGCACCGGCGGCACGATCAGCGGCGCCGGGAAGTACCTCAAGGAGGTCTCCGGCGGGCGCGTGCAGGTCATCGGCGCCGACCCGGAGGGCTCGGTGTACTCCGGCGGCAGCGGCCGCCCCTACCTGACCGAGGGCGTCGGCGAGGACATCTGGCCCGAGACCTACGACCGCGAGATCTGCGACCGGGTCATCGCCGTGTCCGACAAGGACTCCTTCGTCATGACCCGGCGGCTCGCCCGCGAGGAGGCCCTGCTCGTCGGCGGCTCCTGCGGCATGGCGGTCGTCGCCGCGCTGCGCGTCGCCGCCGAGGCCGACGACGACGCGGTGATCGTCGTCCTGCTCCCGGACGGCGGCCGCGGCTACCTCTCGAAGATCTTCAGCGACGAGTGGATGCACCAGCACGGCTTCAGCGAGGACCGCACCACGGAGCCGACGGTGGGCGACGTCCTCGCGCAGAAGGCGGACGCGGAGTCGGAGGGCATCCCGAACTTCGTGCACATGCACCCGACCGAGACCGTCGGGGAGGCGGTGAAGGTCCTCCGGGAGTTCGGCGTGTCGCAGATGCCGGTGGTGTCGCCCGGCGCGGGCCACCCGGACGTGATGGCCGGCGAGGTGATCGGCGCGGTCGAGGAGCGGGTCCTCCTGCACGCCCTGTACGCCGACCACGCGGGCGCCGACGACCCGCTCGAGAAGCACATGAGCCCGCCGCTGCCCGTCGTCGGCTCGGGCGAGCCGGTGGCGCGGATGGTCTCGGTGCTCGAGAAGCGGGACGCGGTGGTGGTCCTGGTCGACGGCAAGCCCTCGGGCATCGTCACCCGCCAGGACATCCTGGCCTTCCTCGCCCCCGGCGCCTGACCCGCCCCGCACTCCGGAGACGCAGAGGCCCCCGGCTCTCGACGAGCCGGGGGCCTCTGCGCGAGGGTGCCGGGTTGCGGGGCGGTCCGTGGGCGGCGTTTCCGACCGCCCCGCAACCCGGCGTCTGCGGGATCCCGCTAGGAGCGGGTTCCAGAGGGGGCGTACCGGTCCTCGACCGGGCCCACCGGGCCGGACGGCGGGTCCTTCGGCTTCGCGCGTCCCGGCCACCAGGCGCGCTGGCCCAGCAGGGCGGTGATCCCCGGCACCAGGAAGATCGACATCACGAAGGCGGAGAGCGCGATGCCCAGCGCGATCGAGAAGCCCATCTGCTGGAGCATCGAGACGCTCGCCAGCAGCATCACCGAGAACGTCCCGGCGAGGATCAGGCCCGCCGCGGCGACCGTCGGGCCGCCGTGCTGGACGGCCAGCGCCGCGGCCTTGCGCGGCTCGTGGCCCTCCTTGGCCTCCTCGCGGAGCCGCGCGGTCATCAGGATGTTGTAGTCGGTCCCGATGGCCAGCACGAACAGGTACAGCATGATCGGCAGGTGGAAGATCTCCCCCGGTTCGCCCAGGAGGCCCTGGAAGACGAACACCGCGGAGCCCAGCGTGGCGGCGAAGCCCAGGAGCACCGCCGGGACCAGGTACAGCGGCGCCACCACCGAGCGCAGCAGCAGGAGCAGGATCAGCGCGATCAGCACCCCGGCGACCGGGAGGATCACCGACAGGTCGCGGTTGACGACCTTGTTGATGTCGGCGTAGATCGCGGCCTCACCGCCGACGTACACCTTGGTGCCCTCGGGCGCCATGTCGTGCACCGCCGGGTTCAGGTCGTCCTTCACCAGGTTGATCGACTCGTTGCTGACCGGGTTGCCGTTCAGCAGCAGGTTGACGCGGCCGACCTTGGGGTCCTGGCCGAGCTCGGCGGGCGCGACGCCGCCGACGCCGGGCAGCGACTTGGCCTGCTGCCCGAAGGCGTCCAGCTCGGCCTTGGTGAGCGGCTGCCCGTCGGTGGACTCCACCATGACCTCCACCGGCCTGGTCTGGCCGGCCGGGAAGCCCTTCTGCATGTCCTTGATGGCCTGGGCGGACTCGGTGTCCTGCGGGAAGCTGGACTGGAAGTCGTAGTTGGACTTGAAGCCGAACACACCGGTCGCCAGCGCGATCATCACGGCGGCCGCGGCCAGCGCGACGATCGCCGGGCGCTTGCCGACCAGCGCGCCGAGCCTGGCCGACACGGCGCCCTTCGGCTGCTTCTTCCACGCCTTGGACGGCCAGAACACCGCGGTGCCGAGGATCGACAGCAGCGCCGGGAACACCGTCAGCGACGTGATGCCCATGACGAGGACGCCGATGGCGAGCGACGGGCCCCACGCGGCGAAGATCCCGAACGAGGCCAGCATCAGCACGACGAACGTGGCGGCGATCGCGGCGGCCGCGGAGGTGATGACCTCGCCGACCCGCGTGACCGCCTGGATCAGCGCCTCCTTGCGCTCCACGCCGGTCCGCAGCAGCTCGCGGTAGCGGAACAGGACGAACAGGTAGTAGTCGGCGCCGACGCCGAACAGGACGATCGTCAGGATGATCTGCAGGCTGTCGTCACCGGAGAAGTCGAGCACCTTCGAGGCGGCGCCGATCAGCCCCATCGACAGCTGCTCGGTGACGATGATCACGATGATCGGCAGGATCGCGGCGATCGGGGCCCGGAAGATCAGCAGGATCAGTCCGATGATCAGGGCGAAGGTGGCGACCGTGATCAGCAGGAAGGACTGGGTGAAGGAGTCCTCGTTGTCGACGAACATCGCGACGTCGCCGCCGACCTTGGCCTCCAGCCCGCTGCCCAGGACCTCGGGCAGCTTCTCCCGGAGGTCCTTGATGGCCTGGCTCTGGTCCTGGGCCTCGGCCCCGGTCGCCAGCTCCATCGGCACGGTGATCAACTGGATGCTCTTGTTCGGCGCGACCGTCTGCGGGCCGGTCATGAACCCGAGGACCGTCGGGTACTTCTCGGCCGTCAGCGCTTTGGCGGCCTCACCGATCTTGGCGCTGTCCTGCGGCGTGATCTTCCCGCCGTCGGTCCGCTGCACCACGATCAGCGAGCTGGCCTCCGCCTGCTGAGGGAAGGCGTCGGACGCGAGCTCGGCGGCCTGGACGGACTCGTATCCGGAGGGCAGGAACTCGCCCTGGTCCGATTCGGTTGTCAGTTTGGGGGAGAAGGCGATGATGACGACTGCCGCCGCCAGCCAGGCCACGATCGTCCACCACGGGTGTCTCACGACGAAGCGTGCGAGCCCAGCGAACATGCGTCTTCCTTCGGTTCAGAGGAGGGGTGCGGATGCCTATCAAACGGTAGAGATCCGGCGCCCCGTTGAGGTCACCCCGTGCGCCGAACTTGGTGCTGATACCTCGGGGGGACCCTCTCCTCCTTCAGGAGGGCAAGGCGGCGGATAGCCTCGTTCCCATGGACAACGACGTTCACCTGGGTTTCGAGACGGTGGCCATCCACGCCGGCCAGGAGCCGGACCCCGTCACCGGGGCGGTGGTCCCGCCGATCTACCAGGTCTCGACCTATAAGCAGGACGGCATCGGGGGGTTGCGCGGAGGCTACGAGTACTCCCGATCGGCCAATCCCACGCGTACGTCGCTGGAAGTATGCCTCGCCGAGATCGAGGGCGGCGCCCGCGGCCTGGCGTTCGCGTCCGGCCTCGCCGCCGAGGACGCGCTGCTGCGCACCGTCTGCCGCCCGGGCGACCACGTGATCATCCCGAACGACGCCTACGGCGGCACCTACCGGCTGTTCGCGAAGGTCGCCGAACCGTGGGGCGTCGCGTTCGACCCGGTGCCGCTCGGCGACGTCGCCGCCGTGCGGGCCGCCGTCCGCCCCGAAACGAAGATCATCTGGGTGGAGACGCCGACGAACCCGCTGCTCGGGGTGGCCGACATCGCGGTGCTCGCGTCGGTCGCCCGCGACGCCGGCGCGCTCCTCGTCGTCGACAACACCTTCGCCTCGCCCTACCTGCAGCGTCCGCTGGAGCTCGGCGCCGACATCGTCGTGCACTCCACCACCAAGTACATCGGCGGCCACTCCGACGTCGTCGGCGGCGCGCTGATCGTCTCCGACCCGGGGCTGGGCGAGCGGCTCGCGTTCAACCAGAACTCGATGGGCGCCGTCGCCGGCCCCTTCGACGCCTGGCTGACGCTGCGCGGCATCAAGACCCTCGGCGTCCGCATGGACCGGCACTGCGCGAACGCCGAACGGGTCGTCGACCTGCTCACGCGGCACCCGTCCGTCCGGCAGGTGCTCTACCCGGGGCTGCCCGACCACCCGGGCCACGAGACCGCCGCCAAGCAGATGAAGGGGTTCGGCGGCATGGTCTCCTTCCGGATGGAGTCGGAGGAGGCCGCCGTCCGCGTCTGCGAGCGGACGAAGCTGTTCACGCTCGGCGAGTCCCTCGGCGGCGTCGAGTCGCTCATCGAGCACCCCGGCCGGATGACGCACGCGTCCGCGGCCGGATCGCCGCTGGAAGTGCCCGCCGACCTGGTGCGGCTGTCGGTCGGCATCGAGGACGCCGCCGACCTCCTCCACGACCTCGAGGACGCGCTCGGCCGAACCGAATGACCCTTCCCGCGCGTTCTTGATCAAAACCTCTTATGATGAGCGCGCCAGGTTTCCGTGTGCGAAGGGGTCCCGGGTGCGCAAGGCAGTGGTGTTCAGTGCGGCTCTCGCCGCGACGTGCGCGTCGGCCGTGGCCGTCCCCGTGGCGGCGCAGGCCGCGTCGCCCGCACCGACGGCTCCGGGCACCCCCGCACCGGGCACCTCCGCACCGGGCACCGGAACGGACGGCCCGTCGGGCGCGCCGCCGAGCGCCCCGGCGGACGCGCCGACGACGCCGCGGGGCACCCCGTCCGACGCGGCCGACGGCACGGTCACCGCCAGCGCCGTCATGGTGACGCCCGAGCTGCCGCGGACCGAGACGTACTCCTACGGGCCCGACGACCTCCAGCAGGTCGACGCCTACTGGACGACCGCCGAGCGCGGCGCCGCGCCGCGCCCGGCCGTCCTGGTCGTCCACGGCGGCTACTGGCTGCAGGGCGACAAGAGCGCCTGGGAGTACTTCGCGCGCCGCCTCGTCGCCGACGGCTACGTCGTCCTGTCGGCGAACTACCGGCTCGCGCCCGCCGCGCAGTGGCCCGCGCAGCGGACCGACGCGCTCGCGGCGCTGAACTTCCTCAAGACCAACGCCGCCCGCTGGAACGCCGACCCCGAGCGCGTCGTGGTGATCGGCTCGTCCTCCGGCGGGCACCTCGCCACCCAGCTCGGCACGTACGGCGACGGCGGCGAGCGGGTCCGCGGCGTGATCGCGCTGTCGCCGCCGAACGACCCGGAGCTCGCCTACACCGACGGCGGCGCGGCCACCGCGAACTACCAGCAGCGCAAGCTGCGCCGCGCCGTCACCGACCTGCTCGGCTGCGACCCGGCCGACGCCGCCGCCGGGTCGCGCTGCTGGAAGCTGCTCGAGGACAGCAAGTCCGCGAGCCACGTCGGCGGCGAGGACGTCCCGATGCTGCTCATGCACGGGACGGCCGAGTTCGTGCCGGTCACCGAGAGCCGCGGCCTGGCGACCGCGCTGCGCGCCGCCGGGATCGAGGCGACCATCAAGACGGTCGAGGGGTCCGCGCACGCCGCGGCGCTGCTGAACCACCCCGACACCTACCCGATGATCACCGAGTGGCTCGGGAAGCGCCTCGCCCCCGCGGCGCCCGGCGGCGGCACCGGCCCGGAGGACGACGAGGGCGGCGAGCACGACTCCCCGGCCGATCTCCCCAGCGCCCTCCCGACCCAGCGCGCCACCGACGACTGACCGCGCCGCCGGGGCCGCGCTCCGGTCAGCCGTTCCACACCATCAGCACCAGGATCACCAGCCAGATCAGCGCGATGACCCCCGACAGCGCCGCGATCCGGCCGCGCTCCACCTGCGCGACGTCCGCCCCCGACGCGGTGGCGGCCTTCGCGTCCGCGGCCTTCGCGTCGTCGGCCTTCGCGTCCTCCGGCCGCTCCTCGCCGTCGGCGGTCTCGCCCGCGGCGGGCGCGGACGGGCCCGCCGGGACGGCCGCGGCGCCCGCCGTCTCCAGCAGGTGCACCGCCCGCCGCTGGTCGCGGTCCACGATCAGCAGCAGCACCAGCGCGACGATGAACAGCGTCATGGACGCCGACAGCCACATCTGGTCGAACTGCCCGGATCCCAGGAGCATCCCGAACAGGAAGATGCCCAGGCACGCCACGCCGTAGATCTGCGTGGTCCGGTTCAGGTACCGCACGACCGACGTGTTGCCCTTGCGGATGTAGCGCGGCGTGGACATCGTCGCGGCGGTCAGCGGCCCCAGCGTGAAGATCGCGAAGCCGATGTGCAGGATCAGCAGCAGGTGGTCGGAAGTCGACATGACGCCGACCCTAGCCCCCGCGGGCGCTACCTGCGGCCTCGCCGCACCCGCAGGTAGTCGCTCACCACGTACTCGCCGAGCCGCTGCGCGTCCGGCGCGAAGACGCGGCCGCCGTTGCGGCGCGCGACCTCCTCCACGAACGACACCAGCCGCCGGTCGTCGGCCAGCATGAAGAAGTTCATCCCCGCACCGCGCCGCGTCATCTTGTCGACCTCCGCGAGCGTCAGCACCAGCGTCTCGGTGGACGGCGGGTAGTCGAACAGCGAGCGCCCGTCCGGACGCAGGTGCGCGGTCGGCTCCCCGTCGGTCACCACGAGCACGATCGGCTCGAAGTCGGGGTGCCGGTCCAGGTGGCGGCCCGCGATCATCAGCGCGTGGTGCAGGTTCGTGCCCTGCACCATGTCCCAGTCGAGCCCCGCCATCTCCGTCGGGTGCAGGGTCCGCGCGTAGTTCGAGAAGCCGATGATCTGGATGGCGTCCTGCGGGAACTTGCTCGTCACGAGCGTGTGCAGGGCGAGCGTCGTCTGCTTCGCCGCCGCCCACGTCCCGCGCAGCACCATCGAGTACGACAGGTCGACCAGCAGGCAGACGGCCGCGCCCGTGCGCCGCTCCGTCTCGTGGACCTCGAAGTCGTCCACGCCCAGCCGGACGGGCCGCGGCCCCGGCACCCCGCCGCCGCCCGCACCGCCGCCGGGCAGGACGTCCGCGCGCGAACCGTTCGCGGACGGCTCGGCGGGCGCGGGCTCGGCGACCCGTGCGACCGGCCCGGCCATCGCGCCGCGCCGCACCGCGTTGCTCACCGTCCGGACGACGTCGAGGGGCTGCTCGTCCCCGAACCGCCACGGGCGGCTCGACCCGGTCAGTTCGCCCGCCTGCCCGGCGTCGCGCTGGTCGTGGTCGCCGGACCGGCCCGACGCGAGCTGCGCGAACACCCGCCGCAGCGCCGTCTCGCCGAGCCGCCGCACCGCCTTCGGCGTCAGTTCGAGCTTGCCGCGGTTGCGGCGCAGGTAGCCCTGCCGCTCCAGCTCCGCCTCGATCCGCCGGAGCGCCTGCAGGTCGTCGACGGCGCGGCGGCCCAGCGCGCGCCGCACGGCGTCCTCGTCGATGTCGTCCAGCCGCGCGCCCGGGTACTCCTGCCCCAGCGCGGCCTCCAGCTCGGCGAGGTCGGCGAGTTCCGCCAGCGCGGACGTCGCGTCGCCCATGCCCAGCGGGTCGTCGCCGGTCATCGGCTCGGCGCCGCCCCAGCCGAGGTCGGGGCGGCGGGTGCGCAGCGCGTCGCCCAGCCGCGTCATCTCCATCGCGAGGCCCGCGTCCTTCATGGCCTCGTCCATCAGCCCGGCCAGCTCCGCCCGCTGCTCGGGGCTGAGCGACGCCATCAGCCGGTCCATCGCGGCGGCGCGCCGGGCCAGCGCGTCCACCAGCTCCTCGAGGTTCTCCGGACGGTCGGGGAAGAACTCCCCGTACTCGTCCATGAAGCGGTCGAAGTCCTCCTGGGTGTGCTCGCCCCGGGCGTCCTTCTCGAGCATCCCGTTCAGCGCGGCCATCATGTCCTTGACGCGCCGCATCTGCGCGGGGTCCTGGCTCTGCAGGGCCTGCTTCATCCCCTGGAACTGCGCGTCGAGCACCTCGCTGCGCAGCAGGTCCTTCAGCTTCTCGAACGTCGCCCGCGCCGCGTCCGACGCCCACTCGTAGTTCGCCAGCCGCCGCACGGCCTGCGACGTGTCGTCCGGCAGCGTGTCCAGCTCGGCCTCGCGCAGCCGCGCGTCGTCGCTCGGGTCGGGGAACAGCTCGGCGCGCTCCTGCCCGACGGCGGTGTCGAGCAGCGCCCGCGCCTGCTCCAGGGTGCCGTCCAGCCGGCCCCGGTCGCGCAGCGCGCGCCGCCGCTCCCGGACCTCGCGGAGCAGGTCGTCCAGCCCGCGCCCGTCGCGGCCCGGCAGCCCGCGGCGCAGCAGGTCGCGCAGTGCGTCGCCCGCCCGCGTCCCGTCCAGGACCGCGTCGCCCACGGCGTCGAGGGCGCCGCGGACGTCGTAGGGCGGGGCCAGCGGGTCGGGCCCGTCCTCGTACGCGCCGTACCGGTATCGGCTCACAGTCGCGCCCCCAATCGGTGGCCCTCAGGTGCGGTAGGTGCCTCAGGTGCGGTAGGTGGACGTCCCGTCGGCGGCGTCCTTCGACAGCCGCCGGGTGAGGAACAGCCCCTCCAGGGCGAACTCCAGCGCGGCCGCCGCCTGCCCGGGGGAGTCCCCGGACATGCCGAGCCGCTCCATCATCCGCGCCAGGCCCGGGATCTGCCCGACGCGGCGCAGCAGCTCCGACGCCGGCACCAGCTCGCCCGACTCCACGCTGTCGCCCGCGTCGAACTTGTCCAGCAGCCCGCTCAGGTCGGCGGCGCCGAGCGTCCGCCGGTAGGTCTCGGCGACGGCCCGCCGCAGCAGGTGCTCCAGCACCTCCTGCTCGCGGCCCTCCTCGCTGACCTCGAACTCCACCTTGCCGAGCAGCGCGGGCACGACCGCGGGCAGGTCGCACACCCGCGCGACCGCGCGCTCCTCGCCGGTCAGCGCCGCCCGCCGCACCGCGCCCGCCGCGACCGTCTCGGCGCCCGCCAGCGCGAACCGCGCCGACACGCCGGACCGCGCGTCGACCGCCGTCGACTCGCGGACCAGCCGGGTGAACCGGCCGATCACCTCGACCAGGTGGTCGGGCACCTCGGCGGGCACCCCGCCGAGGTCGGCGAAGTCGGACTCCTGCCGGATGAGCTCCAGCTCGGCGTCCAGCTCCAGCGGGTAGTGGGTGCGGATCTCCGCGCCGAACCGGTCCTTCAGCGGCGTGATGATCCGGCCGCGGTTGGTGTAGTCCTCGGGGTTGGCGCTCGCGACGAGCAGGACGTCCAGCGGCAGCCGCAGCGCGTAGCCGCGGATCTGGACGTCGCGCTCCTCGAGCACGTTGAGCAGCGCGACCTGGATCCGCTCGGCGAGGTCGGGCAGCTCGTTGATGGAGAAGACGCCCCGGTTCGTCCGCGGGACGAGCCCGAAGTGCACGGTCTCGGGATCGCCGAGCGTCCGGCCCTCGGCGACCTTGATCGGGTCGACGTCGCCGATGAGGTCGCCGACGCTGGTGTCGGGCGTCGCGAGCTTCTCCCCGTACCGCTCGTCCCGGTGCTTCCACGCCACCGGCAGCCCGTCCCCGAGCTCCTCGGCGAGCCTGCGGCAGCGCACGCACACCGGCGCGTACGGATGGTCGTTGATCTCGCACCCGGCGACGACCGGCGTCCACTCGTCCAGCAGGCCGGCCAGGGTGCGGATCAGCCGCGTCTTGCCCTGCCCGCGCTCGCCCAGCAGCACCAGGTCGTGCCCGGCGATCAGCGCCCGTTCCAGGTGGGGGAGGACGGTCTCGTCGAATCCGAGGATCCCGGGGAAGCGCGGCTCGCCCGATCTCAGGCGGTCGAGCAGGTTGTGCCGGATCTCGGCCTTCACCGAACGCTGGACGTGACCGCTGTTGCGCAGCTCGCCCACCGTGGTCTCGCGGGGTGTGGATGCACGCACGAGATCGACACTACGTGATGAATCGGGGGGGCGCCCCCCCAAACTTTCCCGGGTGCAAGGGGCCGCGTGGTGTGCCGTGCAGGCCGTCGTGTCCGGCGGCCACGTGGGATCGGTGTCCAACGTCGCGACGCCCGGATTTCTCGAGGCGACGGTTTACGGCGGCTTGCGTGATCGTCGCCGAGGGAGAGACCCTGAACCGGGCCACACGTCGCGCGAAGCGCCGGGGGCTTCGAGACAGCACGTGAGGATCGTCGTCCCCGTGCCGGGGGTTCCAGGGGGTCGGCCCGCTGGGCTAACACCCCCGTTCGGGGGGAGACTGGAAGGGTGAACCGAGCCCGATACACGAGGAGGCGGCGCCATGGCTCGATTCGGTGACGGGCTGGCTGTCGGCCCGGATCTGTCCAGTGCCGCCGTGACGGCGGTGGAGGAGGCGCTCGCGCCGCTGAGCGCTGCGCCCGACCTGGTCTGCGTGTTCATCAGCGGGGACGATCCGGACGAGATCGAGGCGGCGGCGCACGGGGCGGCGCTGGCCGCGGGGCCCGCGGTGATGATCGGGTGCAGCGGCGCCGGGGTCATCGGCGCCGGGCGCGGGGTGGAGGAGACGGGCGCGGTGAGCGCGTGGGCGGCGGTGCTGCCCGGCGCGCGGATCGACCCGTTCCGCCTCGAGACGCTGCGGTCCGACGACCGGTTGATCGTCGTCGGGATGCCCGAGGGGCAGGACGACGACGTGGTGGGCGTGCTGCTCACCGACCCCTACAGCTTCCCCGTGGACGCGTTCGTCGAGCGTTCGGACGACGCCCTGCCGGGGCTGCCGCTGGTCGGCGGGCTCGCGGAGGGCACCGGGCCGGGGACGGTGCGGCTGTTCGTCGACGGCGAGGTCCACTCCGACGGGGCCGTCGGCGTGGTGATCGGCGGGTCGGTGGCGGCGGCGACGCTGGTCAGCCAGGGGGCGCGGCCGATCGGGCCCGACATGGTCGTGACCCGCGCCGAGGAGAACGTCCTCTACGAGCTGGCGGGCACCCCGGCGCTGGAGAAGCTCGAGGAGATCGTCATCGGGCTGCCCGAGGACGAGCAGGAGATGGCGGGACGCGGACTGCTGATCGGTGTCGCGATGGACGAGTACGCCGACGAGCACGAGCACGGCGACTTCCTCGTGCGCGGCGTCGTCGGGGCCGACACCGAGAACGGCGCGATCGCGATCGGGGACGTCGTCGACGTGGGCCGCACGGTCCGGTTCCAGGTGCGGGACGCGGGCGCCGCCGAGGAGGACCTCGCGGCGCTGCTGGAGCGGTTCGACATGGCGCCGGTCGAGGGCGCGCTGCTGTTCTCCTGCAACGGGCGCGGGAAGGCGATGTTCGCCGACTCCGACCACGACGCGAAGGTGCTGGACCGCGCGTTCGGGCCGGCGGGCGTCGGCGGGTTCTTCGCGGCCGGGGAGATCGGGCCGGTGTCGGGGCGCAACCACGTGCACGGGTTCACGGCGTCGATCCTGGCGTTCGGCCGCGCGGGGGACCACGCGTGACCGACACCGCTCCCGCGACCCGTCCGGTCCTCGCGATCGACATCGGCGGGACGAAGCTCGCCGCGGCGCTCGTCGAGGAGAGCGGGCGCATCGTCGCCTACGACCGGGCCCCGACGCCGAACGCGCCGGACCGCGACGCCGAGGACCTGTGGCGGGCGCTCGACGCCCTCCTCGACAAGGTCGTCGCGGAGGGCGGCGCGCCCGACCTCGCGGGCGTCGGGGTGGGCTGCGGCGGCCCGATGACGTGGCCCGCGGCGGAGGTGTCGCCGCTGAACATCCCCGCGTGGCGGGGGTTCCCGCTGCGCGGGCGGCTCCGCGAGCGGCACCCGGGCCTGCCCGTCCGGGTGCACAACGACGCGATCTGCGTCGCGATCGGGGAGCACTGGCGCGGCGCGGGCCGCGGCCGCGCGAACGTGCTGGGCATGGTGGTGTCCACGGGCGTCGGCGGCGGGCTCGTCCTCGGCGGGCGGCTCGTCGACGGCGCCAGCGGCAACGCCGGGCACGTCGGGCACGTGGTCGTCGACCCGGACGGGCCGCGGTGCGGCTGCGGCGGCCGCGGGTGCCTGGAGGCGGTCGCGCGGGGCCCCGGCCTCGTGGCGTGGGCCCGCGAGCACGGCTGGCGGGCGGACGAGCCCGGCGGGACCGGCGTCGAGCTGGCCGCGGACGCGCGGGACGGCGAGCCGGTCGCGGTCGCGGCGATGCGGCGCGCCGGGCGGGCCCTCGGCATCGCGATCGCGTCCGCGACGCACCTGTGCGACCTGGAGGTCGTGGCGATCGGCGGCGGGGTCTCGCAGGCGGGGCCGCTGCTGTTCGACCCGCTGCGGGAGGCGTTCGACGCGCACGCCCGGATGGAGTTCGCGCGCCGCCTGGAGATCGTCCCGGCGGCGCTCGGGCAGCCCGCGGGCCTCATCGGCGCCGCCGCGCTGATCTTCGCTCCCGGCCGTTACTGGAACGCGGACTGAGCCGTTACCGGGCCGTGGGAAGATCGGCGCATGGCTCCCGTGACCCTCGACGACGTCCGCGCCGCCCGGGATCTGCTCACCGACGTGATCGTCCCGACGCCGCTGATCCGGTCCCGGGCGCTGTCCGAGGCGATCGGCGGCCCGGTGCTGCTGAAGTGCGAGAACGTGCAGCGCACCGGCTCGTTCAAGATCCGCGGGGCGTTCGTGCGGATCGCGCGGCTCAGCGACGCCGAGCGGGCCCGCGGCGTCGTCGCGGCCAGCGCGGGCAACCACGCGCAGGGCGTGGCGCTCGCGGCGTCCATCCTCGGCTGCCGGGCGACGGTGTTCATGCCGGCGGGGGCGCCGCTGCCGAAGGTCGCGGCGACCCGCGGCTACGGCGCCGAGGTGATCTTCCCGGGCCCGACCGTGGACGACTGCCTCGTCGCGGCCGACACCTACGCCAAGGAGCAGGGCGCGATCCTGATCCACCCGTTCGACCACCAGGACGTCGTCGCCGGCCAGGCCACGATCGGCCTGGAGATCCTGGAGCAGTGCCCGGACGTCCGGACGGTCGTCGGGCCGGTCGGCGGCGGCGGGCTGATGGCGGGCGTCGCAGCCGCCATCAAGGGCGTCGAGAAGGACGTCAAGGTGGTGGGGGCGCAGGCGAAGCGCGCGGCGGCGTTCCCGCCGTCGCTGGCCGCCGGGCGCCCCATGCGGATCGAGACGCAGGCGACGATGGCGGACGGCATCGCCGTGGGCCGTCCGGGCGACCTCACCTACGAGCTGTTCACCGAGCTGGTCGACGCGGTCGTGACCGTGTCGGAGGAGTCGATCTCGCAGGCGCTGCTGCTGTGCCTGGAGCGGGCGAAGCAGGTCGTGGAACCCGCCGGGGCGGCGGGCGTCGCGGCGCTGCTCGAACACTCCTACGCCGTCCGGACGCCGGTGGTGGTGCTGCTGTCGGGCGGCAACATCGACCCGCTGCTGCTGTCGAAGGTGCTGCGGCACGGCCTCGCCGGCGCGGGCCGCTACCTGGTCGTGCGGTGCCGCCTCAAGGACCGTCCCGGCGCCCTGGTGACGCTGCTGGGCGAGCTGGCGGAGCTGGGCGTCAACGTGCTGGACGTGATGCACGAGCGGATGGCCGCGCGTCTCCACGTGGAGGAGGCCGAGGTCCTCATGCACCTGGAGACGCGCGGCGCCGACCATTCCGAGGACGTGATCGGCCGCCTCCGCGAGAAGGGCTACACCCTCACGCTGAGCTGACCTACAGCGCGGGCTTGCCCGGCGAGTACAGCCAGGTCTTCGCCCACGCGCCGAGGTCCTCGCCGGAGACCCGCTCGGCGAACCGGACGAAGTCCTCGGTGGAGGCGTTGCGGCCCTCGTAGGCGGACGGCCACGCCTTCAGGAACCGGAAGAAGTCGCGGTCGCCGATCTCCGCGCGCAGCATGTGGACGGCCATCGCGCCCCGGTCGTACACGGCGCCGTGGAAGATGTTGTCGCGGCCCGGGTCGGACACGACCGGCGTCCACAGGCCGTCGTCGGCGGGGGCGGCGTACACCTCGTCGAACGACGCCTGGACGGGCTTGCCCTCGAACTTCTCCGCGTACAGCCACTCGGAGTACGTCGCGAGGCCCTCGTTCATCCAGATGTCGGCCCAGCGCTCCGGCGTCACCGAGTCGCCGAACCACTGGTGGGCCTGCTCGTGCGCGACGAGCCCGGCGCTCGGGATCGCGCCCGGACGGTGCCCGAGGTCGTACACGGGCCGTCCCTGCGTCTCCAGCGCGTACCCGAAGCCGCCCTTGACGACGATCCCGCCGGTCGACCGGAACGGGTACCGCCCGTACATCGCCGACTGGAAGTCGAGGACGTCACCGGTCAGCTCGTGGAACTTCTTCGCGTTCTCCGGCGAGACGCCCTGCCGCTCGTCGGTCGCCGTCAGGTTCGGGACGCCCCGGTCCGTGCGGCCCTCGAGCACGTCGTACCGCCCGATGGCGATCATCGACAGCTCGCTCGCCATCGGCGCGCGCATGTCCCAGCGGGTCGTGGTCTTCCCGCGGCTCGTCCAGACGCCGCGCAGGTCGCCGTTCGACAGGGTCGTGAGGCCCTTCGGCGCCGTCAGCGTGAAGGTGTAGGTCGCCTTGTCGGTCGGGTGGTCGTTCACCGGATAGACCGTCGCGGCGCCGAACGGCTGGTTCACCATCACCGCGCCGTCCGTCGTGGGGATCCAGCCGGACGTGCCGAGCGCCGGGTCGTCGACCGTCTGCGGGACGCCCGCGTACGCGACCGTCACCGTGAAGGCCCGGTTGCGCCGCAGGCCCCGGTCCGGGGTGATCTCGAGTTCCTGCGCGCCGGTCCGCGCGAACCTCGCCTTCCGCCCGTCCACCTTCAGCGAGGAGATCTTCAGCGGGCCGAGGAAGTCGAGGTTGAACCGGGACAGGTTCTGCGTGGCCTTCGCCCGGATCCGGGTGACCGCCTCGATCCCCTTGGTCTTCGGGTCGTACTCCAGCCGCACGTCGTAGTGCCGGACGTCGTAGCCGCCGTTGCCCATGTCGGGGAAGTACGGGTCGCCCGCGCCGGGCGCGCCGGGGGTGAACCGGGCGGCGGCGCCCGCGGGCGCCGCCGTCACCAGGACCGCCGCCGCGGCGCCCAGCGCCACCGCCGTCACGGCTCTGTGCGCTCTGCTCATGGACCTCGCCTTCCTTCGACGCCTCTGTCGCGATCAAGAATTTCCTCGCCGGGGCGCCGGATCAAGCGCGGGACGATCTCATCTTGCGATCATCACGGCCGGGAAAGGCCAAGGTCGGGTCAAGGGCGGGCGCCCGGAGGGCGTCCGCCGGGTCAGCGCGGCGGGCGGCCGCGCTCGTAGAGCCACGCCCGGAAGAGGGAGTCGAGCCGCTTCCCGGAGACCCGCTCCGCCGTCTCGACGAACTGCGGCGTCGTGGCGTTCGTGTTCTTCTTCTCCTTCGTCCACGTCTTGAGGATCTCGAAGAACGCCGCGTCGCCGACCTCGGTGCGCAGCGCGTGCAGCGTCATCGCGCCCCGGTCGTACACGGACCGGTGGAACATGTCCTTGCGGCCGGGGTCGCCGGGCGGGACGTCCCACAGCTCGTCCCCGCCGGTCTCGTACAGCCGGTCGAACTGCTCCTGCGGTGCCGGGCCGCCGGACCGCTCGCCCCAGATCCACTCCGCGTAGGACGCGAAGCCCTCGTTCAGCCAGATGTCCTTCCACCGCGTGACGCTGACGCTGTCGCCGAACCACTGGTGCGCCAGCTCGTGCGCGATGAGCGTCGGCGTCACGCCGTACGACCCGTACACCGGCCGGGTCTGCGTCTCCAGCGCGAACCCGACGGCCGCGTTGTCGACGATCCCGCCCGACGACGCGAACGGGTACGGCCCGAACAGCTTCGAGAACTCCTCGGTGACCCGGATGTTCTCGCGGTGGAAGCCGTCCAGGCTCGTCGACGAGGACGGGTCGGCGGCGGAGATCACCGGGACGCCCGACGCGGTGGTGCCGTTGCGGAACGCGAACTCGCCGACCGTCACCGTCGCCAGGTAGGTCGCCATCGGGTTCGCGACGTGCCACTTCGAGGTCGTGGTGGCGCGCGCGCCGATCGGGCTGACCGCCGGTCCCGGCGCGCCGCCGGGCTCGCCGGGCGTCCCGCCGGGGGTCCCGGGGGTCCCGGGGTCCGGCTCCTGCGGCGCGCCGGGCGGCCCGCCGCCGGGGGACCCGCCGCCCGGCAGCGACTCGGGGGTCCCGTTCGCGACCGCCGTCAGGCCCGCCGGCACGGTGATCTCGAAGTCGAACAGGGCCTTGTCGGACGGGTGGTCGTTGCTCGGGAACCAGGTCTGCGCGCCGCTCGGCTGGCACGCGACGAACACGCCGTCGGGCGTGCGGATCCACCCGTAGGTGCCGAGGACCGGGTCGTTCACCGGCTCCGGCGTCCCCGAGTACGCGACGACCGCGGTGAACTCCGCGCCCTTCTCCAGCGGCTCGGCCGGCGTGATTTCCAGCTCCCCCTGGGCCCGCTGCGTCCGCGCGGGCGCGCCGTTCACCGTGACCTCCGCGACCTTCAGGTCGGTGAGGTCGAGGTTGAACCGGGCGAGCCGCGCGGTCGCCTTCGCGGTGATCGTCGCGGTCCCGGACAGCTGCTCGGCGGCGTCCGGCATGATCGTCAGCTTCAGCCCGTAGTGCTGGACGTCGTACCCGCCGTTCCCGTCGCCCGGGACGTACGGGTCCCCGGCGCTGGTGGGCCCCGCCGGGCCGGTCGCGGCGGCGCCCGGCGCCCGCTCGGGGGCGTCCCCGCCCGGGAGCTGGCACGCGGTCAGCGTCCCGGCGGCGGCCAGGGCGGCCACCCCCGCGACGCCCCGGAGTGCGGCGCGCGCGCCTGGACGACGGGGGCTGCGGTCGTGTCCGGCCATGTTCACGCCGTCAAGCCTGCCCGGACGGGGACGCGCCCGGCAACTCGGATACCCGGCGGAACCGCCGTCAGCGCATGGCGTAGGGGTTCGGCGCCCGCGGATCGGCCTTGACCACGACCGTCCGGGCGATCTTGTCGTGCAGCGCCTGCCTGCGCCGGTCCCACAGGATCCACAGGACGTCGATGAACCCGATGCACCCGCAGATCCCCCCGAGCACGCTGTAGAACGCCGACCGCGCCGCCGCCTGGCTCGTCGCGATCGGCCCGCCGTCCTCCTCCCGCACCACCCGGATCCGCAGGAGCATCTTCCCGAGCGTCTGCCCCCACTTGGCGTGCATGAGCCAGAAGTAGAGGAAGCCCACGATGATGGCGATCAGGTTCGTCCACACCTGCATGCCGTTGTAGGCGTACTCGCCGGGCTCGGGGTCGACGACGGTGTCCCAGTTGACGAACGGCAGCGAGATCAGCCCGGAGATGATCGACAGGACGACGAGGTCGACGATGCCCGCCCCGAGCCGCGCCCACCGGCTCGCCAGCCCGGCCGCCGGGTCGATGTACTCGTTCGGCCCGCCGCCGTATCCGGGAAGCCCGCCGTACTGCTGACCGCCGGATGGGCCGCCGCCATAGGACCCCGGGTACGGCGGAGGCTGCTCCCCGTACCCCTGCTCCCCGTACCCCGGTTGCCCGTACCCGCCCTGGCCGTACTGCTCCTGCCCGTGGCCCGGCTGCCCATAGCCGGGTCGGCCGTATCCGGGTTGGCCGTACTGCCCCTGTCCCTGCCCATAGCCGGGTTGCCCGTACCCCGGTTGCCCGTACCCGGGCTGCCCCTGTCCCGGCTGGTCGGGCCGGTCGGGGCCGGGCTCGCCGGGCTGCTCGGGCGGGGGTCCGTGCCCCTGCCCCTGCGGCCGCTGCTCGGGCGGCGGCCAGTCCTCCGGTTCTCCCCCGGAGCCGGGGTCGTTCGGCCGATGCGTCATGACGTTGACCTGGGCCGAGGCGCCCCCCTCCAAACGTGGCCGCGTCCGGGGCGCGGGAATGTTTACCGGCGGCTGAGCAAAGGTTGTCCGGAAGGTCCCGGCGTCATGACTTCTTGTACGGGTCGGCCGTCCACGGCGTCACCTTCACGACGACCGTTCCGGCGACCTTGTCGTGGAGCGACTGGCGCTGCCGGTCCCACAGGATGAACGCGTTGTCCAGCGTGGCGAGGACGCTGACGGGGAAAGCGGCGGCGGGCACCGTGAAGTTCAGGACGACCGTGACGATCGAGATGCCGTACACGAACGCCTGGCGGCCCGCGACCTGCCCCCAGCGCACCGCGGAATGGTCGGCGGCGCTCACCAGCCGGATCCCGCACGCCCGCTTGCCGAGCGTCTGCCCCCATTTCGCCTGCGTGATCGTGTAGTAGGCGAAGCCGACGACGAAGACGATCACGTATCCGGTGAGCAGCACCGGGATGTTGTAGACCTCCATCGGGTCCGTGATCGGCTCGCCGGACTCGACGATCTCGGTGAACCGGTCCCAGCGGATGGCCGCCAGCATGATCGGGACCATGAGGACACCGAGGATGAGGCTGTCGAGGATGGCCGCGCCGAGCCGGGCCCAGCGCCCGGCCAGCATGTCCTCGGGCGCCATGTGGCCGGGCGGCGGCCCGTATCCCGGAGGCCCGTATCCCGGAGGCCCGTAGCCGGGCTGCCCGTGGCCCGGCCGGCCCTGCGGCGGGACGCCGTAGGGCTGCTGCCCCGGGTGCTGCGGGGGCGGTCCGGGCGCCGCGAACCCCTGCTGCCCCGGGGCCGCGCCGTAGACCCCCTGGTAGGGCGGCGGACGGTCGTCGGCCGGGGCCTCGGGCGCGGGCGCCGCGGCGGCGTCGGGGTTCTTCGAGAGGTCGGGCGCGGAGGCGTCCGGGCCCGCCCGCTCGTCGTCGCCGGGGCCGGGGTTCTGTGGCGGTTCGCTCATGGGCACACAGTGTGCCCGTTTCCGGACGTCCCGGGCACCGCCGCGCGAGCGGCCGTCCGGCCCCGGACACGACCGGACCCGGTCCGGCGCGTCCGGGGCCGAGCGCCGTCAGAGGTTGCCGCGGCGCTCCTGCTCGCGCTCGATCGCCTCGAACAGCGCCTTGAAGTTGCCCTTGCCGAACCCGAGCGAGCCGTGCCGCTCGATCAGCTCGAAGAACACCGTGGGGCGGTCCTGCACCGGCTTGGTGAAGATCTGCAGCAGGTAGCCGTCCTCGTCGCGGTCGACCAGGATGCGCCGCTTCTGCAGCTCCTCGACCGGGACCCGCACCTCGCCGATGCGCTCGCGCAGCTCGGCGTCCTCGTAGTAGGAGTCGGGGGTGTCGAGGAACTCGACGCCCGCCGCCCTCATCTGGTCGACGGCGGCCAGGATGTCGTTCGTGGCGAGCGCGATGTGCTGGACGCCCGGCCCGCCGTAGAACTCCAGGTACTCGTCGATCTGCGACTTCTTCTTGCTCTCGGCGGGCTCGTTCAGCGGGAACTTCACCTTGCGGGTGCCGTCCGCGACGACCTTCGACATCAGCGCCGAGTACTCGGTGGCGATGTCGTCGCCGATGAACTCCGCCATGTCGGTGAAGCCCATGACCCGGTGGTAGAACTCGGCCCACTCGTCCATGCGCTCGACGTTGCCGACGCAGTGGTCGATCGCCTGGAAGTACCGCTTCTCCGGCGGCTCGACGATCGGGCCGGCGGCGGCGAAGCCCGGCAGGTAGGGGCCGGTGTAGTTCGAGCGGTCGACCAGCGAGTGGCGGGTCTCGCCGTAGGTGCGGATCGCGGCGATCGTCACCTTGCCGTGCTCGTCCTCCAGGACGTGCGGCTCCTCGATCCCGGTCGCGCCCCGGGCGAGCGCGTGCCGGTAGGCCGCCTCGACGTCGGGGACCTCGATCGCCAGGTCGACCACGCCGTCGCCGTGCTCGGCGACGTGCCGGCCGATGTCGGTGCCGGCCTTCACCGGCCCCCGGAAGACGAACCGGGCGCCGCCCGACTCCAGCACGTGCACCGCCTCGTCCGGGCTGCCGTTCTCCGGGCCCCGGTAGGCCACGCGGCGCATCCCGAAGGCGGTCGAGTAGTAGTGCGCCGTCTGCTTGGCGTTGCCGACGGCGAAGACGACGGCGTCCATGCCCTTGACCGGAAACTCATCCATGCCACCCAATGTCCATAGTCGCCTACAAGGTGCGCAAGAGAGTCTCAGATCACTGGGCAATCTGTAGAGTGATGCGGCAGACCGGTCAAACTATCTGTGCAATGTGACCACGACCACAACAACCCCGGGAGGGCACCGTGCCGATCGACGACCTGGACGGCCGGGTGATCGAGCTGTTCACCGCCGAGCCGCGGATCGGGGTGCTCGAGGCGTCCCGCCGCCTCGGCGTCGCGCGCGGGACCGTCCAGGCCCGGCTCGACCGGCTCGTCCGCGACGGCGTGATCGCCGGGTTCGGCCCCGAGATCGACGCGGCCGCGCTCGGGTACGGCGTCACGGCGTTCGTCACCCTCCAGCTCCGGCAGGGCGGCGGCCACGACCCGGTCGCCGCGCGCCTCGCCCAGGTGCCCGAGGTGATCGAGGCCCACACCATCACCGGGCCGGGCGACATGCTGTGCCGCGTCGTCGCGCGCAGCAACACCGACCTGCAGCGCGTCATCGACGCGATCGTGGAGGTCGCGGGCGTCGAGCGGGCGTCGTCCGTCATCTCGCTCGTCACCCAGGTGCCGTACCGGACGCTGCCGCTGGTCCGCGCCGCGTCCGGACGCCCGCAGGCGGAGCGCGCGGGAGGGGCGCGGCCCCGGCCGCCCCGCTGACGCGTCCGTCCGGCTCCGCCGGGAAGGGCCGGGAAGGGCCGGGAAGGGCCGGGAACGCGAGCGGCCCGCCGCCCCGGAAACGGGGACGACGGGCCGAACTGCGTTCTCCCGGCGGTGGGTGGCCGCTCAGGCGGCGCCGTACGGGGTGGCGTCGAGGATCTCGACGGTCATGTTCCGGCCGTTCGGCAGCGTGTAGGTGGCCTTCTCGCCGACCTTCTTGCCGTTGATCGCGGAGCCGAGCGGGGAGTTGGGGGAGTACACGTCGATGGGGGCGCCGACCTCCTCGCGGGACGCCAGCAGGAAGGTGACCTCCTCGTCGTCGCCTTCGAACGTGACCGTGACGGTCATGCCGGGGCCGACGAGGCCCTCGGTGCGCGGCGCCTCGCCGACGCGGGCGTTCTCCAGGATGGCCTGGAGCTGGAGGATCCGGCCCTCGATCTTGCCTTGCTCCTCCTTGGCCGCGTGGTAGCCGCCGTTCTCGCGCAGGTCGCCTTCCTCCCGCGCCGCCTCGATCTTCTGAGCGATCTCGATGCGGCCCGGGCCCGACAGGTGGTCCAGCTCCGTCTTGAGCCGGTCGTACGCCTCCTGGGTCAGCCAGGTGACGTCCTTGTCAGCGCGGGTCTCGGTCACGGGTACTCCTCATCACATGGTTCGATCCTCGCTCGCCCACCGGTGGGAGAGCGTCATCGACATGAAGTGCGGCCGGGTGAAACCTCTAGCCTATCCGGTGTGTGCGGGTAAAGGTTCCCTGAACTCGTCGTCGGCAATCCGCCAATCACGGTTCGGCATCGGCCGCGGTATTCGCACGGGTGCGCCGGGCCGTTTCGCCGCCGCGATCCCCATGCCCAGGCCGGACGCGTCCATGCGCCGGCCGGTCACCGGTCCTCAGCGCCCGCCGGGCCCGCCGGTTCCACGGACGTCCGCCCGGCCTGCGCTCATCCGGTCGTCTTGGCGCACTGGTGAATGCGCGCGCCGGTCGCCTCCCGCGGCGTCCGCAGCGTCTCGGTCCCCGTCGCGCCGGACTTTCCGGCGGGCACCAGGATCGTCTTCTCCGCGAGAATGTTGAAGTCGGTGTCGAACGCGTCGATCGTGCACCGCACGGGGTCGCCCTCCGGCTTCGCCACCGAATAGCTGATCTTCACGGTGTTCTCGGTGATGTCGTAGGCGACCGTCTGCGACGCGACGCCCGGGGTCGTCGAACCGGCGAACCCCGCGATGATCCCGAAGCCGCCGGCGGCGAGCACCACCAGCACGCCGATCACCACCAGGCCGATCCGTCCCCGGACGGTCCTCGCCCGGTCGGTCGGTTCCTCGGCGGGCGCTGCGGCGTCGGACACGCTCGTGGTCATGGCGGGAATCTCCGTGCGGGGTGCGACGTTGTCAGGGACAATTCTCGTCTGTCGTGGCGCGTGCTCCGAACCGGGGCCGCTTTTCACGGCCCGCCGTGTTCGCTGAGAGGGAGATCCCCAGGTGTCCGAGGTCATCGACGGTACGACGCTCGACCGCCCGTCCGGCGGGAACGAGCCGCTGCGGCTGATGGCGGTGCACGCCCATCCCGACGACGAGTCCAGCAAGGGGGCGGCGACGATGGCGCGCTACGTCTCCGAGGGCGTCGAGGTGCTGGTGGTCACCTGCACCGGCGGCGAGCGCGGCGACATCCTGAACCCCGCGATGGACCGGCCGGAGGTCAAGGCCGACATCGGCCGGGTCCGCAACGAGGAGATGGCGCGGGCCCGCGAGATCCTCGGCGTCCGGCAGCGCTGGCTCGGCTTCGTCGACTCCGGCTTCCCCGAGGGCGACCCGCCGCCGCCCCTGCCGGAGGGCTGCTTCGCGCTCGAACCGCTGGAGAAGGCCGCGGCGCCGCTCGTCCGGGCCGTCCGGGAGTTCCGGCCGCACGTGCTGCTGACCTATGACGAGAAGGGCGGCTACCCCCACCCCGACCACGTCAAGACCTACGAGATCTCGGCGGAGGCGTTCGACGCGGCGGGCGACCCCGACCGGTACCCGGGCGAGGGCGACCCGTGGCAGCCGCTCAAGCTCTACTACCACATGACGTTCAACAAGGAGCGGATCGTCGCCCTGCACACGGCGATGCTCGAGCGGGGGCTCGAATCGCCGTACCACGACTGGATGGAGCGCTTCGACGAGCGCCCGCAGCTGTGGGACGTCACGACCCGCGTGCCCTGCGCCGACCACTTCGAGACCCGCGACAAGGCGCTGCTCGCCCACGCCACCCAGATCGACCCGAACGGGTTCTGGTTCGTCGTCCCGCTGGACGTCCAGCGCGAGGCATGGCCCACCGAGGACTACCATTTGGCCAGGTCCCTGGTCGACACCGAGCTGCCGGAGGACGACCTGTTCGCCGGCATCCGGGAGAGGGTGTGTCTGTAGTGCTTCCAGTCCTCGCCGATGACTATCCCCTGAACGACACCACGGTCTCCCCGGGTGTGCTCGGCTTCGCGTTCTTCGTCGCGTTCTTCGTCGCCCTGTTCTTCCTCATCCGGTCCATGAACAAGCGGCTGCGCAACATCAACGCGCCCCGCGAGGCCGACCTGAAGCAGGAGGCGTGGGAGCGCCGCCAGGCCGCCGCCGGAGGCGCGAAGCCGGCCGAGTAGCGGACGGGTTGGAGTGCGGCGCGTCCGGGGAGGACCCTCGACGTGCGCGCGAACTTCGAGGACTCCTACCGGGAGCTGGAGCCGGCGGCCGCCCGGCTGCTGCGGCTGCTCGCCCTGCAGCCCGCCGACGGCATCGGGCTCCCGGCCGCGGTCGTCCTGGCCGACCGGCCCGAGGACGAGACGCTCGCCCAGCTCCGGGCGCTCGCCGACCACGGGCTGGCCGTCGACGCCGGCGGCGGCCGCTACACGCTGCCCGGCCCGGTCCGGGTCCGGGCCGCCGAGCACGCCGCGGCCGAGGACGACCCCGGCGAGCGCGATGCCGCGCTCCGCCGCGTCCTCGACCACTACCTCGCGTCCGCGCCCGGCACCGGCCTCGAGGAGCACGGCCTCGCGCTGCTCGACCGCGAGCGCCGCGCCGAGGCCGTCGAGACCCTGGAGGAGGCGCTGCGGGACGCCGAGCACGGCGGCGACCGCCGCACCGTCCTGCTGGCCCGCCACCACCTGGGCCGCGCGCTGACCGCCGCCGGCGCCGTCGACCGCGCCATCGAACTGCTCGGCCCGCTGCCCGAGGAGTTCGCGGCCCTGCCGGACCCCGACGAGTACGACCGGGGCCGCGCCCTCCTCGGCCTCGGCGAGGCGTACCTGCACGCCGGCCGCCCGGTGGCGGCGGTGAACTTCTTCGGCCAGGCCCTCGACGCCGTGCGCACGCTGGACGCCCCCGACCTGGAGGCCGACGCGTACGCCCACCTCGCCGAGGCGGCCCGCCGCCGCGGCGACGGGACCGCCGAAACCGCCGCCCGCGAAGCCGCCGAGCGCGCGGCCCGGGAGGGGCGAACCCCCAGCGGGCCCCCGCCGCGCTGACGGCGTCCGGCGGAGGCCGGCGAGGTCACGCCTTGCGGTGGTCCCAGCTCACGACGTCCTCGGGGTCCATCACGATGAGGACGCGCTTCGACATCGCCTGCTCGATGCCCGCCTCGATCGCGGGGTCGATGGGCTCGCCGATGGCGGGGACGGGCAGGCCCGCCATGCGGGACCCGACGACGCGGCCGACCTTGAGGAGCTCGTCGCGGTCCTCGATGACGAGGCCCCGCCCGTTCAGCTGGACGCCGCGCAGCTCGTTGTACTCGACGCCGTCCTCGACGAGGCACGTCATCGCGGGGTTGCGGCGCAGGTTCACGACCTTCTGCGACGACTTGTAAGTCGTAAAGGCGATCTTGCCGTCGAGGAGCGCGTAGAACATCGTGACCAGGTGCGGGCTGCCGTCCTTGTTGAGCGTGGCGACCTGCACCTTGAAGCTTTCGGCGAGGTACGAGGCGACCTCGTCCGGCGTCATCCTGATCCTGTCGCGCTTGCCACCGGCCATGTGACGGCTCCCTCTGTAGACGGCGCTGAAGACGGGCCGCCAGGATAACCGGGTGCTTACCGGCGGATCGGGGCGGCACCATGGACAGATGTCCGCACGCGACCTGACCGTGCTGGGGTCCGCCAGCGCGGTGCCGACGAAGGCCCGCAACCACAACGGCTACCTGCTGCGCTGGGACGGGCACGGCCTGCTGTTCGACCCCGGGGAGGGCACGCAGCGGCAGATGACGCGCGCGAGCCTGTCGGCGCACGACGTCACGTGGATCTGCGTGACGCACTTCCACGGGGACCACTGCCTCGGAGTGCCGGGGGTCGTGCAGCGGATCGCGCGGGACGGCGTCGAGCACCCGGTGCGCGCGGCGTTCCCCGCGAGCGGCGCGCGGTACTGGGAGCGGCTGCGGCACGCGTCGGTGTTCCGGGACACCGACGTCGTCGTCGAGCGCCCGGTGTCGGGCGACCGCACGGCGCTCGACGTCGGGGACGCGCCGTTCACGCTCGTCGCGCGGCGGCTGTCGCACCCCGTCGAGGCGTACGGCTACCGGCTGGCGGAGCCCGACGGGGTGACGATGCTCCCGGAGCGCCTGGCCGCGCGGGGCGTCCGGGGCCCGGACGTGCGGCGGCTGCAGGAGGACGGGCGGGTGACCGGGGCCGACGGGTCCGTGGTGACGCTCGAGGAGTGCAGCGTGCGGCGCCGCGGGCAGAAGTTCGCGTTCGTGATGGACACCCGGATGTGCGACGGGGTCGGCGAACTGGCCGACGGCGCGGACATGCTCGTCATCGAGTCGACGTTCCTCGACGCGGACGCGGGGCTCGCGGCCGAATACGGCCACCTGACGGCGGCGCAGGCCGGGAAGGTCGCGGCGGGCGCGGGGGTGCGCCTGCTGGTGCTCACGCACTTCTCCGAGCGGTACCGGGCCGACGAGGAGCACCGGTTCCGGGACGAGGCGGCGGCCGTGTTCGACGGGGAGATCGCGCTGGTGCGCGATCTCGACCGGATCGCGATGCCGCGGCGCCGCACCTGACGGGTGACACCCCCGGATCCGGGGCAGGATGGCGATCATGACCGAGGAAGTGGACGTCGTCGTCATCGGGCTCGGGCCGGGCGGCGAGGACGCGGCGGGGCGGCTCGCCGAGGCGGGCCTGTCGGTGGTCGCGGTGGAGTCGCGGCTGGTCGGCGGCGAATGCCCGTACTACGCGTGCATCCCGACCAAGATGATGGTGCGGGCCGCGGGCCTGGTGGCGGAGGGCGAGCGGATCCCGGGGATGGCGGGCGACGCGGCCGTCCGGCCGGACTGGACGCCCGTCGCGGCCAGGATCCGGGACGAGGCGACGGACTCGTGGGACGACACGGTCGCGGCCGACCGGCTCACCGGGAAGGGCGTCGAGCTGGTCCGGGGCCGCGGGCGGATCACCGCGCCCCGGGAGGTGGCGGTCGACGGGCGGACGTTCCGGGCGCGGCGCGGCATCCTGCTCAACACCGGCACGTCGCCCGCGTCGCCGCCGATCGAGGGGCTGGACGGCACCCCGTACTGGACGAACCGGGAGGCGGTGCAGGCCACGGAGGCGCCCGCGTCGATGGTCGTCCTCGGCGGCGGGGTCGTCGGGGTGGAGCTGGCGCAGGCGTTCTCCCGGTTCGGGACGCGGGTGACGGTGGTGCAGGCCGAGGACCGGCTGCTGGCCCGCGAGGAGCCCGAGTCGAGCGAGCTCGTCCGGCGGGTGTTCGAGCGGGAGGGCATCGGCGTCCGCACCGGGCTGCGCACCGACCGCGTCGCCTATGACGGGCACGAGTTCACCCTGCACGCGGACGGCGGGGCCATCGTCGCGGACCGGCTGCTCGTCGCGACCGGCCGGCGCCCGAACCTGCGGGGGCTCGGCCTGGAGCACGTCGGCCTGGACGAGGACGCCCGCGCGGTGCCGGTGGACGGCAACATGCGGGCGGCCGACGGGGTGTGGGCGGTCGGCGACATCACCGGCAAGGGCCAGTTCACGCACGTGTCGATGTACCAGGCGGCGATCGCGGTGCGCGACATCCTCGGCGAGGAGGGCTCCCCGGCGTCGTACCGGGCGGTGCCGCGGGTCACGTTCACCGAGCCGGAGATCGGCGCGGTGGGGCTGACGGAGGCGCAGGCGCGGGACCAGAACCTGCCGGTCCGCACCGGGACGGTCGAGCTGTCGGCCTCGTCGCGGGGGTTCATCCACAAGTCGGGCAACGACGGCTTCATCAAGCTGGTGGAGAGCACCGAGTGGGGCGTGCTCGTCGGCGCCACCGCCGCGGGCCCGGCCGGCGGGGAGATCCTCGGGGCCCTCGCCGTCGCCGTCCACACGGAGGCCAAGGTCACCGCCCTGCGGGAGATGATCTACGCCTATCCGACCTTCCACCGCGCCATCGAGTCCGCCGTGGCGGCCCTCCGGGAAGGGTGAGGCGGCGCCCGGATCGGGCAGGATCGGGGGCATGAACCGGCTCAAGGACGCGACCAGCCCGTACCTGCTGCAGCACGCCGACAACCCGGTGGACTGGTGGGAGTGGTCCGACGGCGCCTTCGCCGAGGCCCGAGAGCGCGACGTGCCGATTCTCCTCTCCGTCGGTTACGCCGCGTGCCACTGGTGCCACGTGATGGCCCACCAGTCCTTCGAGGACGCCGAGACGGCGCGGCTGATGAACGAGCTGTTCGTCAACGTGAAGGTGGACCGCGAGGAACGGCCCGACGTCGACGCCGTCTACATGGAGGCCACGCAGGCCATGACGGGCCAGGGCGGCTGGCCGATGACGGTGTTCATGACCCCGGACGGCCACCCGTTCTACTGCGGGACCTACTTCCCCCGCCCCCAGTTCCGGTCGCTGCTGCAGGCCGTCCACAAGGCGTGGACGGAGCAGCGCGACGAGGTCGCCGGGCAGGGGCAGAAGGTCGTGGAGGCGCTGAGCTCCGGCGGTCCCGGGCTCGGCGGCGGCGAGGCCCCGGACGGCGAGCGGCTCGCGCACGCCGTGCAGGTGCTCGCGTCGTCCTACGACGCGGCCCGCGGCGGGTTCGGCGGGGCGCCGAAGTTCCCGCCGTCGATGGCGCTGGAGTTCCTGCTGCGCCACCACGCCCGGACGGGCGACGCGCAGGCCCTCGCGATGGCCGGGCACACCCTGGAGGCGATGGCCCGCGGCGGCATGTACGACCAGCTCGGCGGCGGGTTCGCGCGGTACTCGGTGGACGCGGCGTGGGTCGTCCCGCACTTCGAGAAGATGCTGTACGACAACGCCCTCCTCGCCCGGGTGTACGCGCACTGGTGGCGGCTGACGGGGTCGTCGTTCGCGCGGCGGATCGCGCTGGAGACGTGCGACTGGATGCTGCGCGACCTGCGGACCCCCGAGGGCGGCCTCGCGTCCGCGCTGGACGCCGACAGCGAGGGCGTCGAGGGCAAGTACTACGTGTGGACGCCCGCGCAGCTCCGCGAGGTCCTCGGGGACGACGACGGCGCGTACGCCGAGGGCCTGTTCGAGGTGACGGGGACGTTCGAGCACGGCACGTCCGTCCTGCAGCTCCTCGCCGACCCCGACGACCCCGGGCGGTACGGGCGCGTCCGGACGGCGCTGCTGGAGGCGCGCTCGCGGCGGGTCCCCCCGGCGCGCGACGACAAGGTCGTCGCGGCGTGGAACGGCCTCGCGGTCGCGGCGCTCGCCGAGTGCGGGGCGATGTTCGACCGGCCGGATCTGGTCAGGTCCGCCGAGGAGATCGCCGCGCTCCTCGTCGCGGTGCACGAGCGCGACGGGCGCCTCGCGCGGACGTCCCGGGACGGTGCGGCGGGCGCGAACGCGGGCGTCCTGGAGGACTACGCCGACGTCGCCGAGGGCCTCCTCGCGCTGCACGCCGTCACCGGCGACCCCGGCCGGATGCGGCTGGCGGGGGAGCTGCTGCACACCGTGCTGGAGCGGTTCACCGACGGCGAGGGCGGCTTCTACGACACCGCGGACGACGCGGAGCGGCTGTTCCGGCGCCCGCAGGACCCGACCGACAACGCGACGCCGTCCGGGCAGTTCGCGGCGGCGGGCGCGCTGCTGTCGTTCGCCGCGCTGACCGGCTCGGACCGGCACCGGGAGGCGGCGGAGCAGGCGCTGGCCCCGGCGGCGGCGCTCGCCGCGCGGCACGCCCGCTTCGCGGGCTGGGGCCTGGCGGTGGCCGAGGCCCTCGCGACGGGCCCGGTGGAGATCGCGGTGATCGGCGGCCGGGACGACCCGCGCACCCGCGCCCTGCACCGCACCGCGCTGCTGGCGGTCGCGCCGGGCGCGGTCGTGAGCGTGGGGGAGCCGGGGCAGGACGGGGTACCGCTGCTGGAGGGCCGCCTCCCGGTCGACGGCGCACCGGCCGCGTACGTGTGCCGCGGGTTCGTCTGCCGCCTCCCCGTAACGTCCACAGACGCCCTGAAACGCGAACTCCGCGGCCAATTGAAGTAACCGTCCACTTTGTGGGAATGTGGCGTTGATCTCCCGCTGCCGTGGTGTTACCTATTGGTAGCACTATCGGGGGCTTACCCGATGGGGGAAGACGGACGAGGGTGCTCGGCGCGGGGCCGGGTATCCGGACGGCGGACGCCGTGCGGGCCTCCGCCCGTGCGGGCACGGCCCAGTCCGGGTCCGAGCCCGGAGCCCGACCGACGAGGAGCGTGCCAGTGCGAAAGCCGAACCGCCGGGTGCTACCGACGATCATCGGCGTTTCGGTCGCGGCGACGCTGGGCGCGAACGTCACGGTGCTGCTGGTGCGGGGCGGGCCCGCCGCCGGCCCGGCGCCCGCGGCGCCCGCCCGCGCGGACTACGTCGCCGCCGCGGGCAGCTTCGACGACGTGTCCCCCGAGGCGGTCGCGCCGCTCGGGAAGCGGCTCGAGCCGCACGTGCTGGTCGCGGCGCCGGCCACGCTGGCGCCGGCGCTGGTGCAGAAGGTGCGCGCCGCCAAGGGCGTGCAGGGCGTCGAGGTCGTCGACGCCGTCCAGGGCGTGGTCGCGGGCGAACGCGTCGGGGTGCTCGGCGTGAACCCGTCCACGTTCCGCGCCTACACGCCCGAGCCGACGGCGAAGTCGGACGACCTGTGGCGCAACATCGCGGGCGGCGACGTCGCGATCTCGTTCACGATGGGCAACGACGGCGGGGTGCGGCTCGGGAGCCGGGTCCCGGTCGGCGGCGCGAAGGTGCAGCAGACGATGCGGGTCGGCGCGTACGCGACGATGGGCATCCCCGACGTCGACGCGGTCATCACGCACGAGGCCGCGGAGCGGCTCGGCGTGCCGACGGGCAACGCGATGCTGATCAGCGTGCCGAAGGCCGACCCGAAGGCGTTCATCAAGAAGCTGAAGAAGGGGCTGCCGAAGGGCGCCAAGGCCGTCCCGGTCACGCCCGAGCTGGAGACGCCGTCCGCCGGGTCGGTGCCGGAGTCCAACGGCCGGGTGATGACGGCCGGGCAGGTGCGGACGGTCATCGAGGCGGCGGCGAGCCGGCGCGGCTGGCCGTACGTGTGGGGCGGCGAGTCCGAGGCCGAGGGCGGCTACGACTGCTCCGGGCTGATGCAGTACGCGTTCGCCCGCGCGGGCATCACGCTGCCGCGCGTCGCCGCCGACCAGGCCCGCGCCGGCTGGGTCGTCCCCTACGAGAAGGCCGAGCCGGGCGACATGCTCATCTGGGCGAACGACCCGACCGCCCCGGGCTACATCTCGCACATCGCGCTGTACATCGGCGAGGGCAAGATGATCGCCGCGCCGCGGCGGGGCACGGTCGTCCAGGTGCAGAACGTCTACACGAAGAACATGAAGGGCGCCGTGCGGGTGAACCCGCAGCGCGCCAAGCAGGTCGCGGACCAGATCGCCGCCAGCATCGGCTGACGGGTCACGGCGGGCGGCCGAGGAACTCTGCTGCGGGAGCGCAAGAAGCCGCGGACACGGAGGGCGATCCGCCGAGCGCGTTCTTCCGCTCCTTCCCCACCTGACCGTCAGGAGGCGGGGGTGGGAGACTGCTCCGGCAGGGGCGTTTCGGGAGGAAACCGGTGTCCGAGAGCGGGCGCGCACGGCTCATCGCCGGTGCCGTCATGGCCGCCTTCGCCGGCGTCCACGTCCTCGCGGCGCCGTCGCGCACCGGCGGACCGGTCGCGGCGGCGGCCGCGGCCGTCCTGGTCCTCGGCGTGCTCGCCGCCGCGCTGGCCCGCCTCGCACGGCCGCGCGGCCCCCGGACGGCCGCGATGGCCGCCGCCCAGGCGGCGCTCGCGTACGGGGCGGTCGCGTGCGGCGCGTCCGCGGGCCTCCTCGGCTTCCCGACCGGGACCCTGCTGCTGTCGCGCGGCCGCGCGCTCGCCGTCCCGGTCGTGGCGACCGGCGCGGCGATCGAGGCCGCCCGGGGCGGGGCGCCCGCCGACGCCGCGATCACCATCGGGCTGATGGGCCTCGTCGTCTACGGCCTCGTCCGGCTGGCGGAGCGCGTGGACGACACGGCGGCGGCGCGGCTGCCGCTCACGATGGCGGCGATCGAGCGGGAGCGGCTGCGGATCGCGGCAGAACTGAACCGGGGCCTCGGGGAGGGGCTGGCGGCCGTCACCGAGGGCAGCCGCCGGGCGCTCGACCGGCCCGCCGAGATCGACGCCGTCCTCCCGGTCGCCCGGCGGGCGCTCAACGACGCGCGCGCGGCGGCGGCCGACTTCCGGAGCATGTCCCTCGCCCCCGAGGCGGCGGCGGCGCGCGCGCTGCTCGAGGCGGCGGGCGTCCGGACGGACGTGCGCAGCGGCCACCGCGAGCCCCTCGGGCCCGCCGGGGCGCTGCTGGCGCTCGTCCTGCGCGAGGCGGTCACGGACGTCGTCCGGGAGGGCCGCGCGGAGCACTGCGCCATCGAGACCTCGGAAGACGGCGGCCTGGTGCGGCTGCGCGTGACGAACGACGGCGTCCGGACGGCGGCCCAGGGCGCGAAGGCGCTCGCGCCCGCGGCGGAACGCGTCCGGTCGGCGGGCGGCGCGTTCGCCGCCGGGCTCGCCGCGGACGGGCGGTTCACCGTCGACGCGGCCGTCCCGGCGGGCGAGCGGCCGGTGGCGCTGCCGGACCGGACCGCCTACCGGATGTCGGTGACGCTGCTCGCGACCGTGGTCGCCGCCTTCGTCGGCAAGCTCCTGCTGCAGCTCTCCGGGGAGGCCGCCGCCTGGCCCGGACCGGTGGCGACGTTCGGGCTGGGCGTGACCGGCCTGCTCGCGGGCGTCCTGCTGGTCGCGCTGCCGCTGCGGGCGGCCGTCCTCCCGGTGGCGGCGGCGATGGCGGCCGCCGGGGCCGCCGCGCACCTGCTCGGCCACGGCGCGGCCGCCGCCGGCAACGCCGCGGTCAGCACGCTCGTGTCCGGTCTGGTGGTGTACGGGCTGGTCAAGCTGGCGCGGTCGGTGCGCGACCTGCGCGCGGCGGGGGAGGAGCTCGCCCGCGCCGCGACCGTCCAGGAACGGCTGCGCGCGGCCCGCGACCTGCACGACCTGCTCGGCCACACACTCGCCGCGATCCTGCTGAAGTGCGAGCTGGTCCGGCGGCTGGCCGCCGCCGACCCGGCGCGGGCGCGGGCCGAACTGGCCGAGGTCGTCGACATGGCGGCGCGGGCGCGGGCCGACCTGGCCGCGGCCGCGGGCGGCGCCGCCGGCCTGACGCTGGACGGCGAGGTGCGGTCGGCACGCTCGGTCCTGGGGGCCGCGGGCGTGGACGTCGAGACCGACCTGCGGCACCCGGAGCTGGACGCGGCCGCGTCGGCCGTGCTCGGCACGGTCCTGCGGGAGGCGGTGACGAACGTGCTGCGCCACAGCGGCGCCGGGCGCTGCGCCATCGCGACGGCGGGGGACGGTGCCACGGTGCGGCTCACCGTCGAGAACGACGGCCTCGACCCCCGCGCGCCCCGCACACCGCCCGGCTCCGGCCTGGGCAACCTCGCCACCCGCTTGGCCTCGCACCAGGGCACGCTCAGCGCGCGCGCCGACGGCGAAGGCCGCTTCCGGCTGGAAGCGACCATCACAAGCCCCGCCTGACGCCCGTCCGATGCGGGCGCGTTCAGAGCCAGCCCGCCTCGCGCGCTATGCGGGCCGCGTCCGTGCGGTTGCGCGCGTTGAGCTTCGCGACGACGGCCGTCAGGTAGTTCCGGACCGTCCCGGCCGACAGGTGCAGCCGTGCGGCGATCTCCGGCGCCTCCGCGCCCTCGGCCGCGAGCCGCAGGACGTCGGTCTCGCGGGGGGTGAGCGGGTTGTCGGCGAGGTCCCACGCGGTGAGCGCGAGCCGCGGGTCGAGGACCCGCTCCCCGGCCGCGACCTTGCGGATGCCGTCCGCGAGCTCCTCCGGCGGCGCCGTCTTCAGCAGGAACCCCCGCACGTGCGCGGTCAGCGCCCGGCGCAGGTGCCCCGGACCGCCGTGCCCGGTCAGGACGAGCACGGCGACCGCGGGCGCCGCCTCGTGCAGGGCCGCCGCGGCCGCCAGCCCGTCCATGCCCGGCATGCCGATGTCGAGGACGGCGACGTCCGGTTCGGCCCGCGCCGCCGCCGGGAGCACCTCGTCGCCGCGCTCGACCTCGGCGACCACGGCCAGGTCGGGCTCCAGGTTCAGCAGGGCGGCGAGGGCGCTGCGGACGACGTGGTGGTCGTCCGCCAGAAGCACCTTGATCACGCTTTAGGTGTATCAGTCCGGCGCCGTCACGGTACGACCCATGACGAGGTCACGGGTGCCAGGTGATCACGTCTCTGGTCCGCGAACGCCCAGGTCAGAAGACTCGGGGGTATGGAAACAGCGGTACGGATGGACACGGTCAGCAAGGTCTACGGCCGGGGCGCGGGCGCGGTCGCGGCGCTGCGCGAGGTGACGGCGGAGCTGCCGCGCGGCCGGTTCACGGCGATCATGGGGCCGTCCGGCTCCGGCAAGAGCACGTTCCTGCACTGCGCGGCGGGCCTCGACACCCCCACGTCCGGCAGCGTCCGGCTCGGCGACACGGAGCTGTCGTCGATGAGCGAGACGAAGCTGACCGAGCTGCGCCGCCGGCGCGTCGGGTTCGTGTTCCAGTCGTTCAACCTGGTGCCGTCGCTGACCGTCGAGCAGAACGTGGCCCTCCCGCTGCGGCTCGCCGGCACCCGGCCGGACCGGGCGCGGCTGCGGGACGTCCTCGACCGCGTCGGGCTCGCCGACCGCGCCCGGCACCGGCCCGCGGAGCTGTCGGGCGGCCAGCAGCAGCGCGTCGCGATCGCCCGCGCCCTCGTCACCCGGCCGGAGGTGCTGTTCGGGGACGAGCCGACGGGCGCCCTCGACACCATGACGGCCCGCGACGTCCTCACCCTGCTGCGCGACGCCGTGGACGGCATGGGCCGGACGGTCGTGATCGTCACGCACGACCCGGTCGCCGCGTCCTACGCCGACACGGTGGTGTTCCTGGCGGACGGCCGGATCGCCGACCGGCTCGACGACCCGTCCAGCGACCGCGTCGCGGCCCGCATGACGCGGCTGGGGGCGTGGACCTGATGCCGGCGATCGCGCTCGCCACGCTGCGGCACCGCCGCGCCGGGTTCGCGGGGGCCTTCGCGGCGCTGCTGTGCGCCGCCGCGCTCGTCTGCGCCTGCGGCGTCCTCCTCGACACCGGCCTGCGCGGGTCGGTCGAGCCCGAGCGGTACGCGGGGGCGCCGGTCATCGTGGCCGGCGACCAGTTCGTCCACCGGACGGAGGTAAAGAAGGGGAAGGAGAAGCGCAAGTCGAAGGCGATCGCGGAGCGCGCCTGGCTGCCCGCGGCGGTCGCGGACCGGGTCGCCGCCGCGCCCGGGGTGCGGCGCGCCGTCGCCGAGGTCGTGTTCCCCGCCGAGATCGGCGATCCGGACGGCGCGTCGTGGGGGCACGGCTGGGAGTCGGCCGCGCTGACCCCCTTCACGCTGCGGGACGGGCGGCCGCCCGCGGCCCCCGGCGAGATCGTCGTCGACGCCCGGACCGCCCGCGCGAACGGGCTGCGCGTCGGCTCGGACGTGCGCGTGGCGTCCACGGCGGACGGCACCTACCGCGTCGTCGGCGTGACCGCGGAGTCGCTCGACCACCAGGCCGCGCTGTTCTTCTCGGCGGAGCAGGCCCGCCGCCTGGCCGGCCGGGACGGCCGGGTCGCGGCGATCGGCGCGTGGGGCCCCGAACGGGCGGTGCGGGACGCGGTGCGCGGCACGTCCGCGACCGTCCGCACCGGGACGGACCGGGGCAGGGCCGAGTTCCTCGGCGCGGAGGAGGCGCGGATCGACCTGATCAGCATGGGCGGCGCGCTCGGCGGCACGTCGCTGCTCGTCGCGGTCCTCGTCGTGTCCGGGACGTTCGCGCTGTCGGTGCGGCAGCGGGAGCGGGAGATCGCGCTGCTGCGCGCGGTCGCGGCCACGCCCAGGCAGGTCCGCCGGATGATCGGCCGCGAGGCGCTGCTCGTCGGGCTCGCCGCGGCGCCGCTCGGCGCGGCCTGCGGACTCCCGCTCGCCTTCTGGCTGCGGGACCGGTTCCGCGGCCTCGGCGCCCTCCCGCCGAACCTCGACCTGGTCGTCGGCCCGGTCCCGCCGCTCGCCGCCGTGCTCGCCACGGCGGCCGCGGCCGTCGCCGCCGCCCGCGTCGCCGGGCGCCGCACCGCGCGGGTCCGTCCGGTCGAGGCCCTCGGGGACGCGGCGCTGCGCCCGGCCCGCCTCGGCGCGCCGCGCGTCGCGGCCGGGCTCGCCGCGGCGGCCGGCGGCGCGGTCCTGACGCTCGTGCTCGCGAACCTGGACACCGAGGCCGCGTCGAGTCCCGTCACGGTCCTCACCGCGCTCGTCTGGACGGTCGCGGTCGCGCTGCTCGGCCCCGCGCTGGCCCGCGCCGCCGTCGCCGTCCTGGCGGTCCCGCTGCGGCGCCTTCCCGGCGGCGGGCACCTCGCCGCGGCGAACCTCGCGATGGACGCGCGGCGGGTCGCGTCGGTCGTCACCCCGCTCACCCTCATGATCGGGCTGACCGCCACGATCCTGTTCGCGCAGACGACCCTCGGGCACGCGGCGACGCGGCAGGCGGAGCGGGGGACGGTCGCGGACCACGTGGTCGGCCCGCGCGTGCCGCACGCGGCGGCCGAGGAGCTGCGCGCGGCGCCCGGCGTCACCGCCGTCACCGAGGTCGTGCGCGGCACGGTCCGGGTGGGCCTGGAGAACTACGCCGTCCAGGGCGTGACACCGGAGGGCCTGCGGCACACCCTGGACCTGGACGTCCGCGCGGGGTCGCTCGACGCTCTGGGGCCGTCGACGGTCGCGGTGAGCACCACGGCCGCCGACCGGCTCGGCGTGGGGCCGGGGGACCGGCTGCCGCTGACGCTCGGCGATGGCACGCCGATCGAGCCGACGGTCGTCGCGGTGTACGGGCGCGGCCTCGGGTTCGGCGACCTCACCCTCGCCCACGAGGTCGTCGCCGCGCACGTCGACGACCCGCGCGGCACCCTGCTCGTCGCGGGCGCGCTCCCGGACGGCGTCCCGGCCGCCGGCGCGGGGGCCCTCGCCGAGGCGCGGGCCGCGGCGAACGCCCAGGTCAACTATGTCGCGATGGCGCTGATCATCGCGTTCACCGCCATCGCGGTGGTGAACACCCTCGCGATGGCGACCGCGGACCGGGCCCGCGAGCTGGCCGCGCTGCGCCTCGCCGGGGCGACCCGCCGCCAGCTCCTGCGGATGCTCGGCTGGGAGACCGGCTCGATGGTGCTCGTCGCGGGCGTCCTCGGCACCGCGATCGCCTTCGCCGTCCTGACCGCGTTCGCGCGCGGGATGACCGGCGGGGCCCCGCACGTCCCGCCGGGCGTCCATCTGGCCGTCCTGGCGTTGGGCGGCGCGGCGGCCCTGGCCGCCACCGCCCTGCCCGCCCGGCTCGTGATGGCCGTGCGGCCGGCCGCGGCCGTCGGCGCGCGGGAATGATCAAGGCCGGGTGGCTGGCGCCATCCCCCGCAGGGTTGTAATTTTGATTACATGAGTACGAGCGAAGCGGTGGAGGAGCTGCGGGGCTGGTTCTCCGGGCGGCTTCCGGAGGACTGGTTCGAGGGGAGGATCGAGATCGTCCTCGACCGCGAGGAGGTCGGCGTGGTGGGCCGCCTCCGCGAACCCGGCGCCGCCGCGGACGTCTCCGCGGCGGAGCGCGCCGCGCTCGTCGCCGGGCACGTCCGGCGGTTCCGGGCCGACACCCGCGACGAGCGCATCGCCATCGCGCGCGAGGCCGAGCGGCGGTTCGGGCGCAAGGTGTCGTGGGGCGTCGACTGCGGCGGGGAGCGGGAGATGTTCACCACCCTGTCCGTGCCCGTCATGACCCGGCTGCGGCAGCCCGAGCGCCGCGTCCTGGACACCCTCGTCGAGGCCGGCGTCGCCCGCAGCCGCAGCGACGCGCTCGCCTGGTGCGTCCGGCTCGTCGGCCGCAACACCGACGAGTGGCTGACCGAGCTGCGCGCCGCCCTCGAGCACGTCGAGCGCGCCCGCGCCGCCGGTCCCAAGCCCTGACCGCGGCCCCCGGTCCGCGGCGCGACCCGCCGGAGCGGTTTCATTGCCCGATCCCGGGCTCCGGTGGATGTGATCATGGTGGTGACCTCGCCTAGGGTGCGGGGATACCGCCGTGATCGGAAGGGGGCCGGGGGCGTGAGGACGCTGCGCTGCCTGGACGGCTCCGCCCTCACCGTGCTGCCCGTGCCGTCGTTCGACCGCGGCGGCGCCCCCTACGAGGTCACCCTCGAGCTGCGCCGCGACGGCGCCGTGTTCGGCGCGGTCGGGGAGCGCTGCGGCTACTTCCTCGCCGACGCCGCCGCCCGGCTGGCCGCCGCCCGCGCCGACGGCTCCCCGCAGGCCGCCCGCTGGCCCGACCCCGACGACCGCTTCCCCGGCCGGGACGCCGGACGGGACGGCGCCGCCGCGCGCGACCCCGAACTGTTCGCGTTCCGCTACCGCGACCGCGGCGACGTGATGAGCACCGGCGAGCTGCGCTGCACCGTGCGGACGTCCTCGCTGTGGGTCGGGCGGCAGCAGTCCGCCGCCGGGCGCTGGCGGGTCGCGCGGCGCGCCGTGCTGGAGGCGTGGGGCGCGGGCGGCCGCGGCGTCCGCGCCGTCCTCACCTCCACCGAGCTGGTCCGGTTCCTCGACGGCCTGCTCGTCGAGGCCGACCGCCTGCAGCGGCGCTCGCAGACCCGCCGGACCGGTCCGATCCCGGCCGTCCAGAGCTTGGCCGGAGCGGGCCGAACCGGACGAAACCGGCGCCCCGCGCGTTAGCCTCAGAGCAGCGGGACGGCCGGAGAGGTGCCGGAGAGGTGCCGCCGTCGCGCCATAATTGAGCGTCCTTCCCGCACGGGACGACCGCTCGAAGGGACGCCCACCATGGGGATTCGGCGAACGCGCAGGAACCGGGACGGCGCGCGCGGGGACCGCGTGCGCGGAGGCCCCCTGGGCGGGGGCCGCAAGGGCGGGGACGCCGTGCGCGAGCGCATCGCGGGCGCCGGCACCGGCGACGGCCCGCTGTCCACCGCGGTCCGCCGCAGCGGCCCGTACGCGGCGTTCCGCGACGTCGTCTACCGGATCTACGAGCGCCGCGTCGAGTCGTCCCTGCCGACCGACGTCACGCCCCGCCACGTCGGCGTCATCCTGGACGGCAACCGGCGCTGGGCCCGGTCGATGGGCCTCGCCGACGTCAACACCGGGCACCAGGCCGGCGCCCGGAAGATCTCCGAGCTGCTGCACTGGAGCACCGAGGCGGGCGTCGAGTTGGTCACGCTCTGGCTGCTGTCGACCGACAACCTCAACCGCCCCGCGAACGAACTCGAACCGCTGCTGCGGATCATCGAGAACACCGTCCGCGGCCTGGCCGCCGAGGGATGGCACGTCAAGCCGGTCGGCGCCCTCGATCTGCTGCCCGCCGAGACCGCCCGCGTCCTGAAAGACGCCGCCGAAGCCACATCGAACGCCCCGGGCCTGATTGTGAACGTCGCGGTTGGGTATGGGGGTAGGCGTGAGATCGCTGATGCGGTGCGCTCTCTGCTCGTCGAGCAGGCGAGCCGTGGCACCAGCATCGAGGAACTCGCCGAGTCCCTCGACGTGGAGCACATCGCGGAGCATCTCTACACGCGCGGCCAGCCGGACCCCGACCTGGTCATCCGCACGTCGGGGGAGCAGCGTCTCTCCGGCTTCATGCTCTGGCAGAGCGCCCACTCGGAGTTCTACTTCTGCGAGGTCCACTGGCCGGACTTCCGCAAGGTGGACTTCCTGCGGGCCATACGCTCGTATGCCGCGCGGCACCGGCGCTACGGTACCTGACGGTCGGCCTCCGACCCCCACCGCCCAAGGCCGCCCCCGGACCGGGGGACGCGGCCGCACGGGGGCGGACTGCGGCGCCACCGGTAGTTCCCCCATAGTCAGGGAGATCGAGTGGCCACAACCTCCGCGCGCCGCCCCGGCTCGACCGGGACCGCTTCCGGGACCTCCGTTCCGGACCCGCGGCGCACGTACGTCCTCGACACCAGCGTCCTGCTCGCCGACCCGGGGGCGATGACCCGGTTCGCCGAGCACGAGGTCGTACTCCCCATCGTCGTCATCTCCGAGCTCGAGGCCAAGCGGCACCATCCCGAGCTCGGGTACTTCGCCCGGCAGGCGCTGCGCACCCTGGACGACCTGCGGCTCGCGCACGGCCGGCTGGACGAGCCGCTGCCGATCGAGGGCCCGGACGGCGACGTCGGCGGCACGCTCCGCGTCGAGCTGAACCACTCCGACCCGAGCGTCCTCCCGGACGGCTTCCGGCTCGGCGACAACGACACCCGGATCCTGTCGGTGGCCGGGTGGCTCGCGCGCGAGGGCCGCGACGTCGTCCTGGTCTCCAAGGACCTGCCGATGCGGGTGAAGGCGTCCGCCGTCGGCCTGGCCGCCGAGGAGTACCGCGCCGAGCTCGCCGTCGTCGAGTCCGGCTGGACCGGGATGCGCGAGCTGGAGCTGCCGGGCGGCGTCGTCGACGACCTGTTCGAGGCGGGCCGGGGCGAGATCGCGGAGGCGCGCGACCTGCCGTGCCACACCGGCCTCCGGCTGCTGTCGGAGCGCGGGTCCGCGCTCGGCCGCACGCTGCCGGACAAGTCGGTGAAGCTGGTGCGCGGCGACCGGGAGGTGTTCGGGCTGCGCGGCCGGTCCGCCGAGCAGCGGATCGCGCTCGACCTGCTCATGGACGAGGACGTCGGCATCGTCTCGCTCGGCGGCCGCGCGGGCACCGGGAAGTCCGCGCTGGCGCTGTGCGCGGGCCTGGAGGCCGTGCTGGAGCGGCGGCGGCACCGCAAGGTCGTCGTCTTCCGGCCGCTGTACGCGGTCGGCGGGCAGGAGCTCGGCTACCTGCCGGGCTCCGAGAACGACAAGATGTCGCCGTGGGCGCAGGCCGTCTACGACACGCTGTCGGCCGTCACGACCCCGGACGTCATCGAGGAGGTCCTCGACCGGGGGATGCTGGAGGTGCTCCCGCTCACCCACATCCGCGGCCGGTCGCTGCACGACTCGTTCGTCATCGTCGACGAGGCGCAGTCGCTGGAGCGCGGCGTGCTGCTCACGGTCCTGTCGCGCATCGGCGCGGGCTCCCGGGTGGTGCTGACGCACGACGTGGCGCAGCGCGACAACCTGCGGGTCGGCCGCCACGACGGCGTCGCCGCGGTGGTGGAACGTTTGAAGGGCCACCCGCTGTTCGCGCACATGACGCTGACGCGCTCCGAGCGCTCGCCGATCGCCGAGCTGGTGACCGACATGCTGGGCGACGTCACGGGCTGACCCGCCGTCGCGTAGCGTGCCGCCCCGGTGACCGTGCGGTCGCCGGGGCGGTGTCGTCCGCGCCACACCGCCCTGTACCGACCGTGATCGACGCACGCCCGTGAGTTGATCTGTGGCGAAGGTCACAGGGTGCCGGAGAGCGTCACCGAACCGCAGGTCGGACGGCGGTTTCCGGGGCGTGACCGGGAAGTTGACAACGCGGTCTCCGTCGGCTCATGTCTCGTTTCGGTTGCGGAGCGGCCCTCGGCCTCGGGCATTGTGGCTCCCCGTAAGCACCCCCAGAGCGGTGCACCGGGCCGCCGCGCCGCCCCGCACGCGGGACGCACGGCGCCCCGGACCGCTCCGGGCCGCGGCCGTCCCGCCTTCGGACGGCACGGGCGGCGGGGGGTGGAAGCCGCTCGCGCGCGTGCCCATGCGCGCGCGACCGTCGGAAGGACCGCCTTGTCCGGAGACCGTCCCGGGTCCCCTAGGCGAGACGAACGACAGCACCCGCGCCCGCTCCCGCACGAGGAGGACGTCCGCGTCGCCGGACCGTCCCCCGCGGCCGAGCCCGGGACGGCGGGCGGCGCACCGGGCGGCGACACGCTCGGCCTCGCGGCCGTCCCCGGCGACCCGGAGCGACCGGCCGACCCGAACGACACCGCATGGGACCTGCCCGTCGCCGAGCCGCCCGCGGCGGCCCCCCGCCGGACGGGCGGGCGCGGCGGGCGCCGCCGGGCCGCGGGGAAGGGCTCGGCGCGCCGCAACGGGCTCCGCGCTGCCGCGATCGCCGCGGGCGCGGCCGTCGTGGTCGGCGGCGGGACGGTCGCCGCGTTCGCGCTGACCGGCGACGGCGAGACCACCGTCGGGCCGGCCCGGCCGCTCGCCGACGCCGCCCCCACCCCCACGATCGACCCGAAGGTCCTGGAGAAGCTCCGGCACGAGAAGGCGCTCGAACGGGCCGCCCAGCAGGTCCGGCAGGACGGCGGCGAGAAGCTCGAGCTCCAGGCCGTCGGCAAGCCGCTGCCCACCAAGAAGCCCACGCCGACGAAGTCGCCCGCGAAGCGCGACGACGACGACGGCGGTGGCGGCGGCTCCACCGCCAAGGTCACCGACCCGGTGCCCGCCGGCGAGGCCCAGCAGATCGCCAAGGCGATGCTCCCCGACTTCGGCTTCAGCGGCGACGGCCAGTTCGGCTGCCTCGTCAAGCTGTGGGACAAGGAGAGCAGCTGGAACGTCCACGCCGACAACCCCTACTCCGACGCGTACGGCATCCCGCAGGCCAACCCCGGCTCCAAGATGGCCTCCGCCGGTCCCGACTGGCAGAACAACGCCCGCACCCAGATCAAGTGGGGCCTCGGCTACATCAAGGACCGGTACGACACCCCCTGCGGCGCCTGGAACAACTTCCTGGACAACGGCTCGTACTGACCCCGGGACGGGCGCCCCTCAGCGGGCGCCCGTCATCCCGAGGACGTCCAGGGCCGCGTCGAGCTGCTCCAGCGTCAGCCGCCCGGCGTCCACGTGGCCCCGCTCCAGCACCACCTCGCGGATCGTCCTGCGCTCCGCGAGCGCCTGCTTGGCGACCTTCGCCGCCTCCTCGTAGCCGATGTACCGGTTGAGCGGCGTGACGATCGACGGCGACGACTCCGCGTACTCGCGCATCCGCTCCGCGTCGGCCTCGATCCCCGCGACGCACCGGTCCGCGAGCAGCCGCGACGCGCTCGCCAGCAGCGTGACCGACTCCAGCACGTTCCGGGCGAGCATCGGCAGCATCACGTTCAGCTCGAAACTGCCCGACGCGCCGCCGAACGCGACCGCCGCGTCGTTCCCGATCACCTGCGCCGCGACCTGCGCCACCGCCTCCGGGATCACCGGGTTCACCTTCCCCGGCATGATCGACGAACCGGGCTGCAGGTCCGGCAGCCGGATCTCCGCGAGCCCCGCCCGCGGCCCCGACCCCATCCAGCGCAGATCGTTCACGATCTTGGTGAGGCTCACCGCGACCGTCCGCAGCGCGCCGCTCGCCTCCACCAGGCCGTCCCGCGCGCCCTGCGCCTCGAAGTGGTCGCGCGCCTCGGTCAGCGGCAGCCCCGTCGCGCGCGCCAGCTCCGCGACCACCCGCGCCGCGAAGCCGTCCGGCGTGTTGATCCCGGTGCCCACCGCGGTCCCGCCCAGCGGCAGCTCCGCCAGCCGCGGCAGCGCCGCCTCCAGCCGCTCCACCCCGTGGTTCACCTGCGCCGCGTACCCGCCGAACTCCTGGCCGAGCGTCACGGGCGTCGCGTCCATCAGGTGCGTCCGGCCCGCCTTCACGACGGTCGCGAACTCGCGGGACTTCGCGTGCAGCGCGTCCCGCAGGTGCCGCAGCGCCGGGATCAGCTCGTCCACCACCGCCCCGGTCGCCGCGACGTGGATCGAGGACGGGAAGACGTCGTTCGACGACTGCGACGCGTTCACGTGGTCGTTGGGATGCACCGGGCGTCCCAGCCGCTCCTCGGCGAGCGTCGCCACGACCTCGTTCGCGTTCATGTTCGACGACGTGCCCGAGCCCGTCTGGAACACGTCGATGGGGAACTGGTCGTCCCACTTCCCCTCCGCGACCTCCCCGGCCGCGTCCGCGATCGCCGCGGCGAGATCGTCCTCCAGCACTCCCAGCTCGGCGTTCACGACCGCCGCCGCGGCCTTGATCCGGCCGAGGGCCGCGATGTGCGCGGGCTCCAGCGTCCGCCCGGAGACCGGGAAGTTCTCCACGGCCCGCTGGGTCTGCGCCCGCCACTTGGCCGACGCCGGAACCCGGACCTCCCCCATGGAGTCGTGCTCGATCCGGAAATCCTCGGTCATCTACGACACCTCCCGCCGGGGTCCTTCCCCGCTCCTCTCGGGACAGCCGTCCCCGGAGCGGGGACATTCCCCCGCGGGCCGTGACCTTCAGCCCCCGATGGTCCGCGTCACGGTGAGGTTCTTGCGCTCGCCCGGCGCGCCCCCCGGCTCGTGCCGCCCGTTCACCCATACGTCGCACGCCGAGGCGTCGTAGAGCACCGCGTTCAGCCGCTGGTGGTCGTACTTGCGCGCCTCGCCGCGGGCCAGCGTCTCGTCGCTGAGCACCGTCATCGCCTCGCCCGGGACCGACACGAAGATCTTGCAGGCGCCGCTCTTCGCCCGCACCACCAGCGTGCTGGACGCGACGCCCGCCGGGACGCCCGCGCCCGCCGCGCCGCTCGCCGTCGCGGGCGGCGTCGCCGGGGACTCCGGCCCCTCCCGCATCATCCCGACGATCAGCGCCGTCGCGCCGACCCCGCAGGACGCGACGGTCGCCGCGACGAGCGCCGCCACGACCGTCAGCCGGTACCGGGGCGTCGCCGGGCGCCGTCCCGACCGCGGCCCGGACATCGCCCGCTCCAGCCGGTCCGCCGCCCGCGCGTGGCTGAGCCGCCGCGTCGGGTTCTTCTCCAGCAGCCCGGTGATCACCGGCCCGAGCGTCCCCGCGTTCGCCGGAACCGGCGCCGGCTCGTTCGCGAGCGCGCTGAGCGTCGCCATCACGTTGTCGCGCTCGAACGGCGGCCGCCCCTCCAGCGCGGCGTACAGCGTCGCGCCCAGCGACCACAGGTCCGACCGCGGCGTGGCCTTCTCGCCCGCCGCGACCTCGGGCGCGACGTACGCGGGGGAGCCCATGAAGTGCCCGGTCTTCGTCAGGCTGGCCGACCCCGACGAGAACGCGAGCCCGAAGTCGGTGAGCACCACCCGGTCGCCGTCCAGCAGGACGTTGCTCGGCTTGAGATCGCGGTGGACGATCCCGGCCCGGTGCGCGGTGCCCAGCGCGTCCAGCAGCTTGCGGCCGATGTGCCCGACCCGGTCGGGCGGCAGCGGCCCGGACCGCTCGATGAGCTCCTCGAGGCTCGGCGCCTCGATCAGCTCCATCACGATCCAGGGCCGCCCCTGCTCGATGACGACGTCGTACACCTCGACGATCGAGGGCGTGCGCAACTGCGCCGGGGCCCGCGCCTCCCGCAGGGTGCGCCGGTAGAAGACGACCCGGTCGTCCTCGGAGAGGTCCTCGGGGAGCCGCAGCTCCTTGATCGCCACGGCGCGGTCGAGGAGCTCGTCGTGGCCTCTCCACACGGTGCCGTTGGCACCTTGGCCTATTTCCGAGACCAGCCGGTAGCGCGTCGCGAGAACGAGGCGCTCAGACTGTGACATGGGCGAAAAGATACCGGAGTAGCCATCCGGTCATCCGGCAGTCTCACGACGAAGTTGGATTTGGGGGCGATACCGTGATCTATCGCCCCCACCCCACCCCGCCCACCCTCGCAAAACCCGACTTTCTTCCCCGGACCGGAGGGCGACCGCGGTGCGTCAGCGGCGGCCGATGGTGAGGACCGGGCCCGAGGTGTCGGCGAAGAAGTCCTCGCCCTTGTCGTCCACGACGATGAACGCCGGGAAGTCCTCGACCTCGATCTTCCAGACGGCCTCCATGCCCAGCTCGGGGTACTCGAGGACCTCGACCTTCTTGATGCAGTCCTGGGCGAGGCGGGCGGCGGGGCCGCCGATGGAGCCCAGGTAGAAGCCGCCGTGCGTCTTGCAGGCGTCGGTGACCTGCTGGGAGCGGTTGCCCTTGGCCAGCATGACGAACGAGCCGCCGGCGGCCTGGAACTGCTCGACGTAGGAGTCCATCCGCCCGGCGGTGGTGGGGCCGAACGAGCCGGACGCGTAGCCCTCGGGCGTCTTGGCGGGGCCCGCGTAGTAGACGGCGTGGTCGCGCATGTACTGCGGCATCGGCTCGCCCGCGTCCAGCCGCTCCTTGATCTTGGCGTGCGCGATGTCGCGGGCGACGACGAGGGGACCGGTGAGGGAGAGCCGCGTTTTCACCGGGTACTTCGACAGCTCGGCGCGGATCTCGTCCATCGGCCGGTTCAGGTCGATCTGGACGACCTGGTCGTCGAGCTGGTCGGCGGTGGTGTCGGGCAGGTACTTCGCGGGGTCGGTCTCGAGGCGCTCGAGGAAGACGCCCTCGGCGGTGATCTTGGCGAGGGCCTGCCGGTCGGCGCTGCACGAGACGGCGATGGCGACCGGGCAGGACGCGCCGTGGCGCGGCAGCCGGATCACGCGGACGTCGTGGCAGAAGTACTTGCCGCCGAACTGGGCGCCGATGCCGAGCTTCTGCGTCAGCTCGAACACCTGCTGCTCGAGTTCGACGTCGCGGAAGCCGTGCCCCAGGGGGGAGCCTTCGGTCGGCATCGAGTCGAGGTAGTGCGCCGACGCGTACTTCGCCGTCTTCAGCGCGTACTCGGCGGACGTCCCGCCGACGACGATCGCCAGGTGGTACGGGGGGCACGCGGCGGTGCCGAGGGAGCGGATCTTCTCCTCGAGGAAGGACATCATCCGCTTCGGGTTCAGGACGGCCTTCGTCTCCTGGTACAGGAACGACTTGTTCGCGCTGCCGCCGCCCTTGGCCATGAACAGGAACTTGTAGGCGTCGCCGGGCGCCGCGTACAGCTCGATCTGCGCGGGGAGGTTGCTGCCGGTGTTCTTCTCGTCCCACATCGAGACGGGCGCCATCTGCGAATAGCGCAGGTTCAGGCGCGTGTACGCGTCGTAGACGCCGCGCGAGACGTGCTCCTCGTCCCGGCCGTCGGTGAGGACGTGCTGGCCCCGCTTGCCCATCACGATCGCGGTCCCGGTGTCCTGGCACATCGGGAGGACCCCGCCGGACGAGATGCCCGCGTTCTTCAGCAGGTCGAGGGCGACGAACCGGTCGTTCGGCGACGCCTCCGGGTCGTCCAGGATCTTGCGGAGCTGCGCGAGGTGGGCGGGGCGCAGCAGGTGCGAGATGTCGCGCATGGCGGTCTCGGTGAGCAGCCGCAGCGCCTCCGGCTCGACCTGCAGGAACGTTCGTCCGTTCGCCTCGAAGGTGGAGACGCCCTCGGTGGTGAGCAGGCGGTAGTCGGTGTCGTCCGTTCCGAGCGGCAGCAGGTCGGTGTAGGAGAACTCAGGCATCTCAGGCAGATCCTCGCGCGATTCCGATAGGGGCCGCCTCACAGGGTACGACTCCGGTCCGGCGGAGCGGCGGGGGCGTCGGAAGGTCCGCCGAAGAAGGCGACGATGTCGTCAGATCATGGACCAATGGCCGGTCCGTGACACAAGTCATACCTTCGGACGCTGAACGAGGTGTGACCGACCTTCATCTCCCACTCGACCGGTCCGCGGGGCGGCTGGCGGCGCAGATCGCCGCCGGTTTCCGCGCGGGCGTCCGGTCCGGCCGGCTGACCGCCGGGACCAGGCTGCCGTCGAGCCGAGACCTCGCCCGGGACCTGGCCGTGTCCCGCGGCGTCGTCGTCGCCGCCTACGAGCAGCTCACCGCCGAGGGCTTCCTGGTCGCCCGGCGCGGCGACGGCACCCGGATCGCGCCCCTGGCCCGCCCCGACGACCGCCCGACCGCCCCGCCCGTCCGGTCCGCGCCCCCCGTGCCGGCCGCGCGCACCCCCGTCGAGCACGACCTGCGGCCCGGCAGCCCCGACCTGGCGGCGTTCCCCCGCGACCGCTGGCTGGCCGCCGAACGCGCCGCGCTGAAGGCGCTGCCGGACGACGCCCTCGCCTACCCCGACCCCGCCGGGGCGCTCGTCCTGCGCACCGAGCTGGCCGGCTACCTCGGACGCGTCCGCGCCGCGCACACCGACCCCGGCCGGGTCGTCGTGACGAACGGGGTGGCGCACGCGCTGTCGGCGCTGGTCCGGCTGCTGCGCGCGGACGGCCGCGCCGTGCTCGCCGTCGAGGACCCGACGAGCGTCCGGCAGCTCCCGATGCTGCAGGCCACCGGCGTCCGGCTGGTGCGGGTCCCGGTGGACGGGCAGGGCATCGACGTCGCGGCCCTCGCCCGGACGGACGCGCGCGCGGTGCTCGTCACGCCCGCGCACCAGTACCCGACGGGCGTCGTCCTGTCCCCGGCCCGGCGCGCCGCCCTGATCGCGTGGGCGCGGGACGCCGACGGGCTGGTCATCGAGGACGACTACGACGCCGAGTTCCGCTACGACCGGGAGCCCGTCGGCTGCATGCAGGGGGTCGATCCGGAGCGGGTCGTGCTGCTCGGGTCCGTCAGCAAGGCGCTCGCGCCCGCGATACGGCTCGGCTGGGCGGCCGTCCCGCCGCCGCTCGCCGCCCGCCTGCGGACGCACCGCCTGCACACCGACCTCGGCACGCCCGTCCTGCCGCAGTACACGCTCGCCGAGTACCTGCGCTCCGGCGGCTACGACCGGCACCTGCGCGCCATGCGGCGCCGGTACCGGGCCCGGCGGGACGCCCTCGCCGACGCGGTCCGGCGGCACGTCCCGGGCGCCCGTGTGCACGGCGTTTCGGCGGGCATCCACCTCTACGTGGAGCTGCCCCCGGGCTGCGACGAGGAGCGGGTGGTCGCCCGCGCGTCCCGCGCCGGGCTGTCGGTCGCGGGCGCCCGCCCGATGTGGTCGCCCGGCCGGGCCGCGCACGCGCCGCCCGCGCTCGTCCTCGGCTACGCCGGGCTGGGGGAGGGGCGCCTGGTCAAGGCGGCGGAACTGCTCGGTCAAGCGGTTGCAGCGGGGGCTCACGGGTAGGACAACGGTTCCCGGTGTAGGAGGTACGGATGAGTCTGGAAGAGGCGGCGCGGCAGCTCAAGATGGCCGTGCACGACGGGCAGGTCGCCTTCGACTGCGTGGGGCTGGGCGACCTCGCGCGGGCGCAGGAGCACGCGGTGACCCTGCGTGCGGCGGCCGACGCCGCCGAGGTCGCGCTCGCCCGGGCGATCCAGGACATGACCCCCGAGGAGGCGCAGGCGGAGGGCGAGCGGGCCGTCGCCGCGCTCGAGGAGGGCTGACCGGGTCCGGCGAGACCGGAGCACCGGGCCCCCGCGGCGGCCGCCCCGGGGGCCCGACCGTCCCCGGCGGCGGCCCCGGCCGGTGCCCGGACGGTCAGGGCGCCGTGGGCTCGGGACGGCGCGGCGCCGCGGCGTCCGGCGCGTCCGTCCCGGCCGGGGCGGGGGCGAAGCCCTTCGCGGTCGCGAACACGACCAGCACCAGGAGCGCCGGGACGGCGAACGCGAACCGCAGGCCGTGGTCCGCGCTCAGCGGCTCCACCGCCCCCACCACGGCCGCGCCCAGGACGAACCCGACGTAGTTGAAGATGTTGACCCGGGCCACGGCGACGCCGAGGCCCGTCGGGTCGACCCGTCCGGCGGCCGTGAACGACACCGGCGCGATCACGCTGAGGCCCAGCCCGGCGACGGCGAACGCCGCGATCGCGAACGGCGCGTTCGGCGCCGCGACCACGCCGGCCATCCCGGCGAGGCCCACCGCGCCGCCCAGCCGCACCACCGGCACCGCGCCGGAGCGGCGCACCGCCAGGTCGGCGACGGCCCGGCTGGCCACCATCGCGACCTGGTAGGCGACGTAGCCGAGCGGCGCCACCCAGTCCGCCCCGCCCAGCTCGTCGTCGAGGTACTTCGCGCCGTAGTTGGAGATCGCCGAGTCGGCCAGGTACGCCACCGCCATCGCCGCGCCCACCACCAGGATCGGGCGCCACGGCACCCGCCGCCCGGCGGCCTTCAGCTCCGCGGCGGACGGCCCGTCGCCCTCCTCGGCGCGCCGGTACAGCCCGTGCCCGGTGGCCAGCGACGCCGCGATCCCGACGGCGGCGGCGATGCCGAACCCGGCGGGCAGCGGCAGGTCGACGCCGTTGGCGAGCGACGCCCACAGCCCGCCGAGGATCCCCGCGACGCTCCACACCGCGTAGAAGCCGGTGATCAGGCTCATCCCGTACCGGCGCTCCACCGCGACGGCCTGCGCGTTCATCGACGCGTCCACCGCCCCGACGAACAGCCCGAACAGCGCCACCGCCGCGTACAGCGCGAGGTCGTCGTCGCCGGTCAGCCCGATCAGCACGATCGTCACGGCCACCGCGGGCTGCGACACCCGCAGGACGGGCCCGCTGCCGACCCGGCGGAACAGCGCCCCGGACGCGACGCTGCCCGCGCCCGCGACCAGCGGCACCATCAGCAGCACCAGCGACAGCGTCGCGTCGCTCAGCCCGTGCGCGTCCTGGATCCGCGGCACCTGCGTCACCAGCGACGCGAAGCACAGCCCCTGGACGGCGAACGCGGTGTAGGCCGACGCGCGCGCCCGGCGGTCCCTGGTGTCCATGCGCCCCCGCTAACGTGAGGAAGATTCGCGTCAGCGTAGAGAGCGGGGAACCCGTCAGTCAATGAGGCGGCGGCGCATCCCCCGCACCGCGATCACCCACATCAGCGCGGCGAACCCGGCCAGCACCGCCAGATGCCCGAGGTCCGCCAGCGGCTCGATCCCGAACACCATGTGCCGGACCAACTGCACGCAGTGGTACAGCGGATTCAGCTTCGACGCCGTCTCCGCCCACGCCGGCAGCGCGTCCACCGGGAAGAACGTCCCCGCGATCAGGAACAGCGGCGTCACCACGCCCGTGATCACGTAGTCGAACGAGTTGATCGACGGCACCACCGACGACGTCCACATCCCGAACAGGCCGAACCCCAGGGCCGTGAAGAACGTCGCGACCGGCACCAGCAGCATCCCGAACGACGGGTCCAGCCCGAAGAACAGCGCCACCAGCAGCGGCGTGCACGAGTACACCGCCGACTTCGCCGCGATCCACGACGCCTCCGCCGTGACCAGCTCGTGCACGTCCACCGGCGCCGCCAGCATCCCGTCGTAGGTGTGCTGGAACACCCGCCGGATGTAGCCGTTGAACATCCCCGGGAACACCGACGTGAACAGCGCCGCCGTCCCCACCACGCCCGTCGCCACGAAGTCCAGGTACCGGTAGTCGCCGATCACCGCGACCATCGACCCGAACCCGTAGCCGAAGCACAGCAGGAAGAACGTCGGCTCCACCATCGACGCGAACGACTGCGACGTCCAGTACCGCTTGAACAGCGCCAGCTCGTGCCGCCACACGCCCCGGATCGGCGCCATCTCGAACCGGCGCAGCCGATCCGCCTGCGCGCCGCTCATTCCACGCTCTCCCCGGTCAGCACCACGAACACGTCCTCCAGGTTGGCCGCGCGGCGGACGCCGTCCGCCCCCAGCTCGTCCGCCAGCGACGGCGCGATCGTCTCGGCCTTCAACACCGACACCGACGGGCCCGTCCGCCGCGTCGGCAGCCCCGCGCCCCGCGCCAGCCGCTCCACCTCCGCCAGCCGGTCCGGCGGCCCGTAGTGCTCCACCGCCCGCTCGCCCGCGTACTCGCCGACCAGCTCCGCCGGCGTCCCCCGGGCGATCACCCGGCCGTGCGACATCAGCGCGCACTCGTCCGCCAGCCGCTCGGCCTCCTCGATGTAGTGCGTCGACATCAGCACCGTCGTGCCCCGCGCCCGCAACCCGTCGATCAGCCCCCACAGCTCCGCCCGCACCTGCGGGTCGAGCCCCACCGTCGGCTCGTCCAGCAGCACCAGCCGCGGCCGGTGCACCAGCCCCCGCGCGATCAGCAGCCGCCGCCGCATCCCGCCCGACAGGTCGTCCACCTTCGTGCCCTGGCGCTCCGTCAGGTGCGCGATCGCCAGCGCGTCGTCGACCGCCCCGCGTCGCTCCTTGCGCGGCACCCGGTACAGGTGCGCGAACACCTCCAGGTTCTCCCGGGCCGTCAGCTCCTCGTCGAGGTTGTCCTGCTGCGGGACGACCCCCATCGCCGCCCGCGCGCGCTTGGACTCCCGCGGCACAGGGAACCCCAGCACCTCGATCGTCCCCGCGGTCGGCACCGCCTGCGCCGTGAGCATCTTCATCGTCGTCGACTTCCCGGCCCCGTTCGGGCCGAGCAGCCCCAGGCAGATCCCGGACGGCACCTCCAGATCGAGCCCGTCCACGGCGGTGAAGCCGCCGAACCGCTTCACGACCCCCCGCAGGCTGATCGCCGCCGCCGACCCGGCCCCGACCGCCTCCGGTGCACGTTGCAAGGTCATAGGGGCACCCTAAGTAGTGACGCGGACAAATCCCCACCCTTTTTCCGCGGTCCCCGCCGCTGCGCCCGTTAACCTCTAGGGGTGGACATCCCCTCCCGCCCGGCCGCCGAACAGGCGACGCGCGTCCGCGACCTGCGCGCGTCCGACGCCGACCGGGAACGCGTCGCCGCCGTCCTCGGCGAGGCCCTCGCGGACGGCCGCCTCACCATGGCCGAGCACTCCGAACGCACCGCCGCCGCCTACGCCGCCCGCACCCTCGGCGAACTCACCGGCCTCACGGGCGACCTCTCCCCCGAGGAGGCCCAGCCGATCCTCGTGGACGACCGCCCCGTCTCCGTCGTGTTCGGCCGCACCCGCCGCGAGGGCCGCTGGGTCGTCCCCGTCAAGCTCCCCCTCGTCGCCCTCTTCGGCACCGTCGAGCTCGATCTGCGCGAAGCCGTCCTGCAGCGCCGCCACATCGTCCTCGACTCGCTCGTCCTCGCGGGCCGCGTCCGCCTGCTCGTCCCCGACGGCGTCCGCGTCGACGTCACCGGCCGCACGATCCTCAGCCCCCGCGACCTCGATGGTGGGGCCGTCGGGGGCGGGGCGGGTGCGGAC